>DATING010000431.1:0-1858 GCA_035474555.1 Longimicrobium sp.
CGAGAAGATCACCGGCGCCTCGGAAACGCGGATGGCATCGGCCATGGTCTCCGGCGACACGTGGCTCAGGTCGACCAGCATCCCCAGCCGGTTCATCTCCCGCACCACCTCTTCGCCAAAGCGGGTCAGGCCGCCGTGGCGCGCGGAGTCCGTGGCCGCATCCGCCCAGTCGATGGTGCTGCTGTGGGTGAGCGTCATGTACCGCACCCCCAGCTCGTGGAACTGGCGCAGCACGTCCAGCGAGTTCTCGATGGCGTGCCCCCCCTCGATGCCGATCAGCGACGCCACGTGCCCGCCGCGGTGGATACGCACCACATCGTCCGCCGTGAGCGCCATCTCCAGCTCCGGCGACTGCTCCGTCATCCGCTTGATCAGGCCGATCTGCGCCAGGGCGAACGCCGCCGCGCCGCCCTCGTCGATGCGCTCCACGGGCACGTACGCGGCCCAGAACACGCCGCCCACCCCGCCCTGCCCCAGCCGCGGGATGTCCGTGTGCTGCCGCGGCAGCGCGCCGTCGGGGTTCATCACGCTGATGTCGCCCTGCGCCTTTTCGCGGATCTCCCAGGGGAGGTCGTTGTGCCCGTCGATGAGCGGCGAGGCGGCGTGGATGCGCCGGGCGCGCTCCAGCAGCTCGGCGTCCTGCGCGGCGGCGTCGCATGCGGCGGCGGGGGCCGCCAGCAGGGCCGCGGCGGCCACGATCACTCGGTGGTTCATGTCGTCCGGTTGCAAGTGGATCGGGAGGGCTACCGCGTGACGAGCCCGCGGAACACCCCGGCGGTGCGCAGGGCCAGCGCCTCGGAGCGGCCCACCCACTCCACCTCGGCCGTCACGCGGCGGCGCTCCACGAAGTTGTCCTGCACCACGGGCGCCGACGCGAACTGGTCCGCCAGGCCGGGCGGCACCAGGAGCAGGAACTCCTCGCGGCGGGGCTCGGAGGGGTTGCCCCAGCGGCAGCGGGCGGCGGGCACGCCGCCTTCGCCGATGAGGGTGGCCACGGACGCGGGCGCCGTGTGCCCCCCGATCACGGTAAAGGGCTGCACGGCCTCGCAGTACAGCTCCGTGCGCACGCGCTTGCCCGCGGCGGCGTCACCTTCCACCACCAGGCGCTCGAAGCCGGCGGAGCCGTAGGCGTCCTCGGGCACGGAGCCCGCGGGCTGCGGGTTGGGCGCCTCGACCTCCGTCTTGCCGGCGGCCTGCTTTTCCACCAGCGCCTCGTCGCGCGGGAGGGGCTCGTCGTCGCCGCCGCCGATGCCCAGCAGCATCACCAGGGCCAGGGCGCCTACGACACCGTACGCCACCAGGGCCCAGGGTTGGCGCCACACCGGCACGGGCGCGCGGCGCTCCACCCGGCGGCGGTCGTTGCCGCGCCGGTCGCCGGCGCGGGCCGCGCGCGCGCCTTCGTCGGCGTCCTGCGCGGGGTCCTTGGGTTGCTGCGGGTGGGGCTGCGACATGGGATTTCGAGCGAGGGGTCAGCGGACGGGATTCGTCCGTTCCTGTGCGTTGGGTGTTGGATGCCGCGGGAAAGAGAAGCGTTTGGGCGGCTCCCGCGCAAGCCGTGCAGGGTGGAGGGGCCGTTCGGAGGCGGGAAGCGGGCTCCCGGCGAACGCCCCCACCGCTCGCTCAGGCTCGCACCTCCCCCCCCAAACCCCTGGGGGAGGTTGAACCTCATTCCGCCTCTGCGCCCGTGCCAGCGTGGCACTCGCCCGTGACGGACAGTCCGCGCAGGCGGCCTTCGTGTGTTCGTTGCGGCGAATTCATTCGCTCTGCCCGGCCGATGACGATCGCCGTCACCTGTAACCTGTAACCTGTCCCCCGCACTTCCGTCAGTTCCGTCAGTTCCGCGGCGGGTTCTGCGGCA
>DATING010000432.1:0-16832 GCA_035474555.1 Longimicrobium sp.
CGCGTCCAGCACGTACAGCCGCGTGTTCCACACTGGCCGGCCGATGGGCACGGTGGCGCCGGCATCCTCCCGCCCGCACGCCCAGTGGCTCACGTCCACGGCGGCTTCGGTGGGGCCGTACAGGTTGTGCAGCGCCACGTGCTCCGGGAACCGCGCGTGGAAGCGACCGACGAGCGCCGCCGGCAGCGCCTCGCCGCTGCAGATGACGCGCTGCAGGCTCGCGCACCGGTCCGCATCCGCCGCCTCCACGAACGGCTGGAGCATGGAGGGGACGAAGTGCAGCGTCGTCACCCCTCGGCGCTCGATGGTCTCCTGCAGGTAGGCCGGGTCGCGGTGCCCGTCCGGGCGCGCCATCACCAGGCAGGCGCCCTGCTGCAGGGGCCAGAAGAACTCCCACACGGACACGTCGAACGAGAACGGCGTCTTTTGCAGCACCACGTCGTCCGCGCCGATGCCGTACTCGGCCTGCATCCAGCACAGGCGGTTCACCACGCCGCGGTGCGCGTTCATCACTCCCTTGGGCCGCCCCGTCGATCCGGAGGTGTAGATGACGTACGCCAGCCCGTCCGGCGTGGCCCGACCCCGCGGGTTCTCCGCGAAGTCGTCGTCCACCCCGCCGTCCGACGCGGCGCCATCCATCGTCAGCAGCTTGACGCCGGCGGCCGCGGGGAGCCGGCGGCGCAGCACCTCCTGTGTGAGCAGCAGGGACACGGCGGAATCGGCCAGCATGTACGCCAGCCGCTCTGGCGGAAGGCCGGGGTCCATCGGCACGTACGCGCCCCCGGCCTTGAGCACGGCCAGCAGGGTGACGACCATGTCCAGCCCGCGCTCCATGCACACTCCCACGCGGGTCTCCGGCCCCACCCTCCGGCGCACCAGGTCGTGGGCGAGCCGGTTGGCGCGCGCGTTCAGCGTCCGGTACGTGAGCGAATCGTCCTCGAAGACGACGGCCGTCGCGTGCGGCGTGCGTTCCGCCTGCGCCTCGATGAGCTCGTGGATGCAGGATCCATCGGGGAACGAGGCATCGGTGCGATTCCAATCCTCCACCACGCGCGCCCGCTCCGCCTCGTCCATCAGCTCCAGCTGAGAGAGGCGCCGGTTGGGATCCGCGGCGACCTGCTGCAGCACGCGCTCCAGGTGCGCCGTCATCCCGCGGGCGGTGGAGGCCTCGAACAGGTCCGTGGCGTACGCCAGCGTGCCGGTAATGCCGCGCAGGTGCGTCTGCAGCGACAGCGTCAGGTCGAACTTGGCGGCGGCGATGTCCGCCACCACGGCCTGCACCCGCATTCCGCCGCGGCCGGATTCCATGGCGCGGGCCACGCCGCCGGCGGGGGTGGATTCCTCCAGGTCCTCCAGCTGAAAGGAGACCTGGAAGAGGGGGGAGCGGCTCATGCTGCGCTCCGTCTGCAGCTCCAGCACCAGCCGCTCGAAGGGCACGTCCTGGTGCCCCAGGGCGCCCAGCGTCGTCTCCCGCACCCGCCGCAGCAGCTCGCGGAACTCCGGGTCGCCGGACAGGTCCGTGCGCAGGACGAGCGTGTTGACGAACATGCCGAGCAGTCCCTCCACCTCGGCGCGCCCGCGCCCCGCTACGGGGCTGCCCACCACCACGTCCTCCGTCCCGGCGTAGCGCCCCAACAGCGCCTGGAACGCGGCCAGCAGCACCATGAACAGCGTGGCGCCCTCGCTCCGCGCCACCCCGCGCAGCCGCTCCAGCACCTCTGGCCGGGCGTACGCGGGAACGCTGGCGCCGCGGTACGAGGCCACCGCCGGCCGCGGGTGGTCCGCCGGCAGATCCAGCGCGGCCGGCGCGCCCGCGAGCTGCCGCTTCCAGTACTCCACCTGCCGCTCCAGCATCTCCCCCTGCACCGTCCGGCGCTGCCACAGGGCAAAGTCGCCGTACTGCACGGGCAGCTCCGGGAGGGGCGAGGGCTGCCCCGTGCGGAACGCCTCGTACAGCGTGGCAACCTCGCGCAGGAACAGGTGCCCGCTCCACGCGTCCGTGACGACGTGGTGCATGGCCAGCAGCAGCACGTGCTCCTGCTCCCCCAGCCGCAGGAGGAGGGGGCGAAAGAGCGGGCCCGCCGCCAGGTCGAACGGGAGCGCCGCCTCGTCCGCCACGCGCCGCCGTACGGCGGCCTCCGCCTCCGCGCGCTCCCGCCCGGACAGGTCCTCCACGGGGAGCACCAGGCCGGCAAAGGGGGCGATCACCTGCACCGGTGCATCGGCCGTCCCCTGGAAGGTGGTGCGCAGGATCTCGTGGCGGCGCACGATCTCGCCCAGCGCGCGCTCCAGCGCCGCCGGGTCCAGCGCCCCCGTGAGCCGCAGCCCGCCGGGCATGTTGTAGGCGGTGAGCCCCGGCTGCAGGCGGTCCAGGAACCAGAGCCGCTCCTGCGAGAACGAGAGCGGCACCTCCTCCCCCGGCGCGCGGGGGACGATGGGCGCGGCGGGACCGGACCCGCCGGGGGGACGGGGCGCCTGCACCTGCTTGCCCCGCAGCCGCGCCTGCAGGATGGCGAGCTTGGCGGCGGAAAGCCCGCCGTCCGTGCCCCCTGCTGACGTCGGCGCCTCAGCCGGCGCGGCGGGTGCGTCCGGCGGGGGGATGGTGTTCACGTCGCTCATGCAATGGCCTCCCCGGCCAGGGCCAGCGCTTCTTCCTCGGTCATGTCTTCCAGCTCCAGGCGGATGGCCTCGTCGATGAGCCCGGCAAAGGTGGCGATGGTGGGCGCCTCGAAGACGGCGCGCAGCGGCAGCTCCACCCCGAACGCCTCGCGCACGCGGCTGACGAGCTGCATCCCCAGCAGCGAATGCCCGCCCAGGTGAAAGAAGTCGTCGTGGATGCCTACCTGCCCGATGGCGAACAGGTCGCTCCACACGGCGGCCAGGATCTCCTCCGCGGGATTGGTCGGCGCGTGGTACTCGTTCCCCAGCGCGGGGCGGGGATGCATCACGGCGGCGGGGCGCGCGGCCTCCTTCGCCGATGCGGATGCGCCGGCCCCGGCGGATGCGACCGATGCGTCGGAATCCGCCGGCGCGGCGGGATTGCGCGCGGAGATCACCACCCGCGGCTCGCCGGCCAACGCGGCCAGGCGGTCCAGCACCATCGCGGCCTGCGTATCCATCCCCGCGAACGCGTCCCCGTCCCCTGCGCCGTGACCCCAGCCCACGCTCACCCAGCGGGCGCCGTCCTCCGCCGCGGCCCGCTGCGCCCACGCATCCGCCAGCGCGCACGCCGCGGCCGCGATCCCCTGCCCCGCCGCGCCGAACACGGGGACGGCGGGCGTCTGCAGCAGCACGAAGTCCAGCGGGATGCCTTCCGTCGCCTCCCGCAGCGCGGCGAGCCCGTTGGACACGCGCTCCAGCGCCGCGTCCGCCGCGTCCGAATGCCCGTCCGCCAGGGGCGCCGCCGCGTCCGTCCGCACGGCGTGGATGATGCCGTGCAGCCCGCCGAACGCCGCGCGCGCCTCGTCCACGGCCGCCCGCAGCGCCGCGCCGTCTTCCGCGTCCGCCGTCAGCAGCCGCACGTCCGCCCCGCGCGACGCCGCCGCCTGCAGGGCGCGGAGGGCGGGCAGGCCGGCATCCGCGGGGGATGCGACGACGGCGATGCGCGCGCCCAGCGTTCCCGCCAGGTGCTCCGCCAGCGCGGCCGCACCCTCCGGCGCGCCGACGAACAGGTACGCGCCGCCTTCGCGGAGGCCGGATGCGCCCTCCGGGGCCCGCGCCGGTTGGTAGCCCAGCGCCCAGCGCCGCGCCCCGCGCAGGGCCGCCGGCGCGTCCGGGGCATCCGCCGTCACCTCCGCCAGCAGCTGCTCCGCCAAGCGGTCCGCGCCGCCGGCGGACAGCCGCACGTCCACCGTGCGGCAGGCGACGCCCGGATGCTCCCGCGGCAGCGCCAGGCACGCGCCCAGCACCGCCGCGCGCTCGGGGGCGATCGGCTCGCCGCCGGCCAGGTCCTGCGCGCCCTCCGTCACCACGACCACGCGCAGCGGTGCATCCGCCCCGTCACGTCCGAAGGCGGCCGCCAGCACGGCGATGCTCCCGTAGCCGCGGGCCTGCGCGCGACGGAACGCATCCGCCCCGTCCCCGCCCTGCGGCCCCACGCCCCAGAGGTGGACGACGTGGCGCGGATTCATCTCCGCCGCGACGAGCGCATCCCGCAGGGCCGCGAGATCCCCCGCGTCCCCCGGCCGCACGGTGTAGCGGCCGTCCTCCATCGAAACGAATCCATCCCCCGCCTCCGCAACGGCGACGGTGTGCCCCAGCGCCGCCAGCCGCGCCGCCAGGCTCCGTCCCACACCCGCGCCGTCCGCCAGCACCAGCCACGCTCCCGGCTCCGTCCGCGACGAGGCGGCGAGGGGCGCGCGGGTCCAGGCGGGGAGGTACAGCCCGTCCGGCGCGTCCGCATCCACCGAGAGCGAATCGGACACTTGCGCGGCCGCGGCGGACGCGCCCGCATCCACCCAGTAGCGCCGGCGCTCGAACGGGTAGGTGGGCAGGGGCACGCGCCGCAGCCGCTCGTGCGCGTGCACGGCCTGCCAGTCCACCCGCGCCCCCAGCGTCCACAGCCGGCCGGCGGTGTTCAGCAGGTGCACAGGGTCCGGCTGGCGCTCGTAGACGTGGCGCAGCGCGGCCACCACGGGGGGCGGATCGGTCTCCCATACGGGGAGCTGCTGTACCAGGGCCCGCAGCCCGTGCCCGGAGCCGATCTCCAGCATCAGCGGCTTTTCCTCCCCCGCGACGGAAAGGACGCCCTCGTGAAAGCGCACCGTGCCGGTCAGGTGGCGCGTCCAGAACGCGGGGTCGGTCGCCTCCGCGTCGCGGATCCACGTCCCCGTCACGTTGGTGACGAAGGGGATGGAGGGCGCGTGCAGCTGCATCCCGCGCATCATCTCCTCCAAGCGCTCGGCGACGGGCGCCACCATCCCCGAGTGCAGGGCGTAGCGGAAGATGAGGCGCCGCCAACGGATGCCGCGCGCCGCCAGCTCGGCCTGCAGCGCATCCACGTCCTCCACCGGCCCGGAGACGACGGTGATGGTGGGCCCGTTCAGCGCGTAGATGCCCAGCCCGCCGCGGAGCATCGGGCGCACCTCCTCCTCCGGCAGGCCGATGCCCATCACGCCCCCCGCCGGCAGCGCCTCCACCATCCGGGCGCGCTCGGCCGTGAGCGCCAGCGCGTCCCGCAGCGACCACACGCCCGCCACCGTGGCCGCTACGTACTCGCCCAGCGAGTGCCCCAGCATGGCCTGCGGCCGTACGCCCCACGCCATCCACAGCCGGGCGAGCGCGTACTGGGTGGCGAACAGCGCCGTGTGCGCCAGCGTGGGCGTGTTCATCCGCTCCGCGGGATCGTACGCATCCGCCGCGCGGCCCAGCACGTCGCGCACGCCGCCCCCGGCCGGCTCGCCGTCCGCGTCCGCGGGATACAGCACCTCGCGCAGGTCCAGGCCCAGGAGCGGACGCAGGATCTCCGCGCACTCGTCCATCACGGCGCGGTAGACGGGCTCCGTCTCGTACAGCCCGCGCCCCATCCCCGGGTGCTGGTTCCCCGCGCCGGGAAAGAGGAAGGTGACGGGCCGTCCGCCCTCCGGCGCCGTCCCGCCCACCACGCGGTCTCCCGCGCGCGACTCCAAGGCGGCGGCGGCCTCCGCGGGCTCGGCGGCGACGAGCACGCGGCGGTGCTCCCACGCGCGGCGCCCGGCCTGGAGCGTCCACGCCACGTCCGCCAGCGACTGGTCCGGGTGCGCGCGCAGGTGCGCGGCCAGGCGATCCGTCGCCTCCTCCAGCGCCGCGGGCGTGCGCGCGGAGAGTGTCAGCAGCTGCCAGGCGCGCGCGGGCTCGGAGGGCTTCGGCTCCGGCGCCTGCTCCAGCACCGCGTGCGCGTTCGTTCCGCCGATGCCGAACGACGACACCCCCGCCCGCCGCGGCGCGCCCCCGTCCGCCGGCCACGGGCGCAGCGCCGCGTTGACGAAGAAGGGGGACCGTGCGAAGTCGATGGCCGGATTGGGCGCCGTGTAATGCAGCGACGGCGGGATCTGGCCGTGCTCCAGCGCCAGCGTGGCCTTGATGAGCCCCGCCGCGCCCGCCGCCGCGTCCAGGTGCCCAATGTTGCTCTTCACCGAGCCCAGGGCGCAGAACTGCCCGTCCGCCGGGCCGAACGCCTGTGTGAGGGCGGCCACCTCGATGGGGTCGCCCAGCTCCGTGCCGCTGCCGTGCGCCTCCACGTAGCCGATCGAGCGCGGGTCCACCCCCGCCCGGGCCAGCGCATCGCCGATGACCTCGGCCTGCCCCTCCACGCTGGGGGCCGTGAATCCCACCTTCTGCCCGCCGTCGTTGTTGATGGCCGTGCCGCGGATGACGGCGTGGATGGTGTCGCCGTCCGCCAGGGCGTCCTCCAGCCGCTTCAGCACCACGAGGCCCACGCCGTTGCCGCCGACCGTCCCGGCCGCCTGCGCGTCGAAGGCGCGGCAGTGGCCGTCCGGCGAGCCCGTGCCCCCCGGCGTGTGGCGGTACCCGGGCACCCGCGACACGCGGACCGACACGCCCCCCGCCACCGCCAGCGCGCAGTCGCCGGCCGCGAGCGCCTGGCAGGCCACGTGGACGGCCACCAGGCCCGTGGAGCACCCCGTCTGCAGGTTGAGCGCGGGGCCGCGCAGGTTCAGCTTGTGCGCGGCGCGCGTGGCCAGGAAGTCCTTGCCGTTGCCGTGGTTCACCTGCACGGCGCCCACGGCCTCCAGGATGTCCGGCCGGCTCATCACGTGGTGCGACTGGTAGTGGCTGGTGGACGAGCCGGCGTACACGCCCACGAGCTCGTCCGTCGTACCCGGCGCGTAGCCGGCGTTCTCCAGCGCCTCCCACGCCGTCTCCAGGAACAGGCGGTGCTGCGGGTCCAGGATCTCCGCCTCGCGCGGGCTGAAGCCGAAGAAGCTCGCGTCGAAGAGGTCGGCGCCCTCCAGCACGCCCGCCGCGCGGACGTACGACGGGTCCCGCAGCAGCGCGGGCGAGGCCCCCGCCGCGCGCAGCTCGTCTTCATCGAAGAAGGTGATGGAGTGCACCCCGTCGCGGAGGTTGCTCCAGAACGCGTCCAGGTCCGGCGCGCCGGGAAAGCGCCCCGCCATGCCGATGATGGCGACCGCATCCGCGCCCGGGTCCATCTCCGCCGTGCCGTTCATCCTGCTCCTCCGTGATGGATGGATCTTCCGCTTCCGCCCGGCCTTCCGCGCGCCCGATTCCGTCTCGTCCCCGTCCGCCGCCAGGTGCGCCGCCAGGGCCGCCACGGTGGGATAGCGGAACAGGTCCAGGATGGGGATCTCCCGATGCAGCCTCTCCCGGAGCCGCGCCTGCAGCCGCACCATCAGCAGCGAGTGGCCGCCCAGCTCGAAGAAGCCGTCGTCGCGCCCCACCCGCTCCACGCCCAGCACCGCACGCCACACCTCCGCCAGCGTCGCCTCCAGCGGGGTGGCGGGGGCCAGCCCGCGCGGGCGCGGGGCGCCGTACGCCGGCGCGGGGAGGGCGCGGCGGTCCAGCTTGTCGTTGGCGTTCAACGGCAGGCTTTCCAACGCGACGAAGGCCGCCGGCACCATGTACTCCGGCACGCTGCGCCGCAGGTGGGCCCGCAGCGCGTCGGCGTCCGCGTCGCCCACCACGTAGGCGACCAGGCGCGGATTCCCCGGCTCGTCCTCGCGCAGCAGGACGACGGTGTCGCGCACGCCGGGGTGACCGCGCAGCACCGCCTGGATCTCCCCCGGCTCGATGCGGAACCCGCGCAGCTTTACCTGGTGGTCCAGGCGCCCCAGGTACGCCAGCGTCCCGGACGACTGCCAGCGCACGCGGTCGCCCGTGCGGTACAGGCGCGCGCCCGGCTCCGCGCCGAAGGGATCGGGGACGAAGCGCTCGGCCGTGAGCGCCGGGCGGCCCAGGTAGCCGCGCGCGACGGGAACGCCGCCCACGGCCAGCTCCCCCTGCACGCCGGCCGGGAGCGCCGCCAGCGCCGCGTTCACCACGTACAGCCGCGCGTTGGGGATGGGCCCGCCGATCGGCGGGGCCCCCGCGCCCGGCTGGGCCCAGTGGTACGCGGCGCGGACGGTGGTTTCCGTCGGTCCGTAGGCGTTCAGGAAGCGCCGGCCCGGCGCCCAGCGATCCACCAGCGCGGCCGTGCACGCCTCGCCGCCCGTGGCGATCACCCGCAGGTCGGGGAAGGGGCCGAAGGGGAGCGCGGCCAGGGCCGTGGGGGTGAACTTGGCGTGGGTGATCCGCTCGCGTTCCATCAGCGCCGCCTGCTCCGCGCCCGGCACCCGGGCACCGCCCTGGGGCAGGTGCAATTCCGCTCCGGTGGAAAGCGTGGCGAACAGTTCCACCACGGACGCGTCGAAGTGCAGGGGCGCCAGCAGGAGCATGCGGTCGCCCTCGCGCAGCCCGTAGATGCGCGCGAAGGCGGCGACCACGTTGCACACGGGGCCGTGCTCCACCAGCACGCCCTTGGGCCGTCCCGTGGACCCGGAGGTGTACAGCACGTACGCCAGGTGCGCGGCCGTCGCGCGCAAGGCGGGGGGCGTGGCGGGGAGCGGATCGAGATCCTCCGCGTCCAGGGCGATCACCACGCGGCCGTCCGCCCAGGGACGCGCGGCGGATGCCGTGTCGGCCACGACGATGCGCGCGCCGGATTCCCCGATGATCCAGCCCGTCCGCTCGTCCGGCGCGGCGATGTCCAGGGGCAGGTAGGCGCCCCCGGCCTTGAGGATCCCCAGCAGCCCCGTGAGGCCGTCCATCCCCGCGTCCAGGAAGAGCGCGACGGGCTCCTCCGGCTCCAGTCCCAGGGCGAGGAGGCGGTGCGCCAGGCGGTTGGCGCGCGCATCCAATGCCCCGTAGGTCATCCGCTCATCCACCTCCACCAGCGCCACGGCGTCCGGCGTGCGGGCCGCCTGCGCCTCGAACAACTGGTGGACGCAGCGGTCCGCGGGATACGCCGCTGCGGACTGGTTCCATTCCTCCAGCACCTGCGTTTGCTCGGCGCCGTGCAGCAGGGCCAGGTCGCCCATGCGCCGGTCCGGATCGTCCGCGACCTGCTCCAGCACGCACTCGAGGTGCCCCAGCATCCGCCGGATGGTGCCCGCGTCGAACAGGTCCGTGGCGTAGGAGAGGGTGCCCCGCAGCCCGTCGTCGCCCGCGGCCAGGCTGAGCGACAGGTCGAAGCGCGTGGTCTCCAGCTCCGCCCCGACGCCCTCGAAGCGCAGCCCCGGCAGCGACTCCAGGGGCGGCTCCGCGTGCTGCAGGGTGAACATCACCTGGAAGAGGGGCGCGTGGCTCAGGCTGCGCTCGGGCTGCACCTCGGCCACCAGCCGCTCGAAGGGCACGTCCTGGTGCTCGTAGGCGCCCAGGGTGACGTCGCGCACGCGGCGCAGCACCTCGCGGAACCCGGGATCGCCCGCCAGGTCCGTCCGCAGCACGAGCGTGTTGACGAAAAAGCCGATGAGCCCCTCCGTCTCCCCGCGCGTCCTCCCGGCCACGGGGCTGCCCACCGTCACGTCGTCCGTGCCGGCGTAGCGGGCCAGGAGCAGCTGAAAGGCGGCGAGCAGCACCATGTACAGCGTGGCGTCCTCGCGCCGCCCCAGCGCCTGCAGCCGGTCCAGCAGCGGCGCGGGGAGGACGACCGGCTCGCGCGCGCCGCCCTGCGTGCGCACGGCGGGGCGGGGGCGGTCCACGGGCAGGTCCAGCAGCGCCGGCGCGCCCGCCAGCCGCGCCTTCCACCAGGCGAGCTGCGCGTCCAGCACGGCGCCCGCCACGTTCTCGCGCTGCCACACGGCGTAGTCCGCGTACTGCACGGGGAGCGCGGGGAGCGACGGCTCGCCGCCGTCGCGGAAGGCGGCGTACGCGGCCGCGACCTCGCGCACCAGCACGCCCATGCTCCACCCGTCGCTGACGATGTGGTGCATGCACATCAGCAGCACGTGGTCGTCCGCCCCCAGCCGCAGCAGGGATGGACGGAAGAGCGGCCCCGCGGCCAGGTCGAACGGCCGCCGCGCATCCTCCACCGCGCGCTGCTGAACCGCCGCCTCGCGCGCCGCCTCGTCCAGCGCGGACAGGTCCTCCACGGGGAGACGGAAGCCGGCGAACAGCGCCACCACCTGCTCCGGCACCCCGTCCGCGTCGCGGAACGTCGTCCGCAGCGCCTCGTGGCGGCGGACGGTCTCGCCCAAGGCGCGCTCCAGGGCGCCGGCGTCCAGCGCGCCGTGCAGGCGGAGTGCGGCGGGAATGTTGTACGCGGCGCTCCCCGGGTTCAGCCGGTCCAGGAACCAGAGCCGCTCCTGCGCGAACGACAGCGGCACCGCCCCCGTGCGCGCCACGGGGACGACCGCCGGCAGCCGCGGCAGTCCCGCGCGCCGCAGTTCCTCCACCCGCTCCGCCAGCCCGGCCAACGTGGGATGCTCGAAGACCGCGCGCAGGGGCAGCTCCACGCCGAACCCCTCGCGGATGCGCGACACGACGCGCGTGGCCAGCAGCGAGTGCCCGCCCAGCGCGAAGAAGCCGTCGTGGATGCCGATGCGGTCGGTCCGGAGCACTGCACCCCAGATCCCCGCCAGCATCTCTTCCGCCGGCGTGCGGGGCGCCACGTACGCTTCGACCGATGCGGATTCCGGCGCGGGGAGCGCACGGCGGTCCAGCTTGCCGCTCGGCGCCAGGGGGAGCGCGTCGAGCCGCATCCACGCCGTCGGAATCATCGACTCGGGAAGGCTGCGGCGCAGGTGCGCGCGCAGCTCGTCCCAGTCCGCCTCGCCGACGACGTAGGCGGCGAGCCGGGGCTGGCCGGGCACGTCCTCGCGCGCGGCCACGGCGCACGCGGCGACGGCGGGGTGCGTCCGCAGCACGGCCTCGATCTCCGCCGGCTCGATGCGGACGCCGCGCACCTTCACCTGCTCGTCCAGGCGCCCGCGGTACTCCAGCGTGCCGTCCGCCCGCCAGCGCGCGCGGTCGCCCGTGCGGTACAGGCGCGCGCCCGGCTCGCCGGAGAACGCGTCAGGGACGAAGCGCTCCGCCGTGAGCCCCGGCCGGCCCAGGTAGCCGCGCGCGAGCTGGCGTCCGCCCAGGTACAGCTCCCCGGGCGCGGCCAGGGGCGCGTGGGCGCCGGCGCGGTCCAGCACCCAGGCGCGCACGTTGTCCACGGGGCGGCCGATGGGCACCGTCGCGCCGGCCTCGTCCACCGTGTGGACGTGCGACGTGGCGTCGATGCACGCTTCCGTGGGCCCGTACAGGTTGATGACCTCCACGCCCAGCGCCTCGCGGGCCCGCGCCGCCAGCTCCGCCGGGAGCGCCTCGCCGCCGCAGAACAGGCGCACGAGGGGGTTGGGGGATGCGAGATCGCCATCCTCCAGCAGCGCGCGGAGCAGCGACGGCACCAGCTGGAGGACGGTGATGCGCTCGTCCTGGACGGCGCGCGCCAGCTCGGCGGGATCGCGGTGCGCCTCGGGGCCGGCGACGACGAGCGTAGCGCCGGCCAGCAGGGGGGCGTAGAACTCCCACACGGACGCATCGAAGGAGAACGGGGTCTTCTGCAGCACCCGGTCGTCCACGCCCAGGGGAAAGCGGCGCTGCATCCACTGCATGTGGTTGTCGAGCGCGCCGTGGGGCACGGCCACGCCCTTGGGCCGGCCCGTGGAGCCCGACGTGTAGATGACGTACGCCAGGTTCTCCGCGTGGATTGCCCCGCCCGGCGCCTCGCCGGATTCCGCCGCGATCTCCGCCGCGTGCGCATCCAGGCACACGGTCTCGCCCGCGTGGGACGGCAACCCGTCCCGCAGCCGCGCTTCCGTCAGGACGAGCGGCGCGTCCGCGTCGGCGAGCATCCACGACAGGCGCTCGGCGGGATACGCCGGGTCCAGGGGCACGTACGCGCCGCCGGCCTTGAGCACGCCCAGCAGCGCCACGACGAGCTCCGCTGAGCGCTCCAGGCACACGGCCACGCGACCTTCCGGCCCCACGCCGCGCGCGCGGAGCCAGCGCGCCAGCTGGTTGGATCGATGCTCCAGCGCCGCGTACGTCAGCGTCTCGCCCGCGGCGCGCAGGGCGACGGCATCCGGCGTCCGCGCCGCCTGGGCCGCGAACCGCGCGTGGACGGGGGCGAACGCGACGTCCACGGGGGCCGCGTTCCACGACTCCACCTGCCGCCGCTCATCCTCCATCAGCAGGTGGATGCCGGAAAGCCGCACCCGCGCATCCTCCGCGACCTGCTCCAGCACGCGCTGAAGGTGCGCCAGCATCCGGTCGATGGTGGAGCGATCGAACAGCTCCGTGCTGTACGCCAGCCCGCCGCGCAGCTCGTGCCCCGTGGCGACGAGGCCCAGCGACAGGTCGAACTTGGCGGTCTCCAGCGCCGCAGACACCCCGCGCACGTCCAGCCCCGGCAGCGCGGCCGGGGCATCGTCGGCGTTCTCCAGGCTGAAGGTGACCTGCACGAGCGGCGAGTGGGCCAGCGAGCGCTCCGGCTGCAGCTCCGCCACGAGCTTTTCGAACGGCATCTCCTGGTGCTCGTACGCGCCCAGGGCGGTCTCGCGCACCCGGCGCAGCACCTCGCGGAAATCGGGATCGCCGCCCAGGTCCGTCCGCATCACCAGCGTGTTGGCGAAGAAGCCGATCAACCCCTCCGTCTCGCCCCGCGTGCGGCCGGCGATGGGGCTGCCGACCACCACGTCGTCGCTGCCGGCGTACTTTGCCAGCAGCAGCTGGAAGGCGCCGAGCAGCACCATGTACAGCGTGGCGCCCTCGCGCTGCCCCAGCGTCCGCAGCCGCTCCAGCAGCTCGGCGGGGAACGCGACGGGCACCGACGCGCCGTGATGGCCCTGCACGGCCGGCCGCGGGTGGTCGATGGGCAATTCCAGCAGCTCCGGCGCGCCCGCCAGCCGCTCGCGCCAGTACGCCAGCTGCCGGTCCAGTGCGTCACCGCTCAGCTGGGCGCGCTGCCACACGGCGTAGTCTGCGTACTGCACGGGGAGATCGGGCAACGGCGACTCGCCGCCGTCGCGATACGCGGCGTAGAGCGCGGAGATCTCGCGCACCAGCACGTTCATGCTCCACCCGTCGCTCACGGCGTGATGCATGGTGACGAGCAGCACGTGATCCGCATCGCCGATCCGCAGCAGCACGGCGCGGAAGAGCGGCCCCGCGGCGAGGTCGAACGGGCGCGCGGCCTCTTCCGACGCGCGGCGCGTCACCGCCGCCTCGGCATCCGCCTCATCCAGCTCGGAGAGATCCTCGATGGGAAGCACAAAGCCCGCGAACGGCGCGATGGTCTGCACGGGCGCGTCGCCGGCCGCCGTGAACGTGGTCCGCAGCGCCTCGTGCCGCCGCACGACCTCGCCCAGCGCACGCTCCAGCGCCGCCACATCCAGCTCACCGCCCAGCCGCAGCGCGGAGCTGATGTTGTAGAACGCGCTCCCCGGCTGAAGGCGATCCAGGAACCACAGCCGCTCCTGCGCGAACGAGAGCGGCAGCGGCCCATCGCGCTCCACCGGGACGACGGACGGCGCGACGGGCGCATCCGTGCGGCGCAGCGCCTCCACCGACTCGGCCACCTCCGCCAGCGTCATCCCCTTGTAGAGCGTGCGCATCGGCAGCTCCACGCCCAGCAGCTCGCGCACGCGGCTGACCATGCGCGCCGCCAGCAGCGAGTGCCCGCCCAGGTCGAAGAAGCGGTCCGCCGCGCCCACCCGGTCCACGCGCAGGACGTCGCTCCAGATCGCCGCCAGCGTTTCCTCCACCGGCGTGCACGGCTCCACGTACGGCACCTCCGCCGGCCGGGCCTCCGGCGCCGGCAGCGCGCGGACGTCCAGCTTGCCGTTGGGCGTCAGCGGCAGCGCGTCGAGGACGACGAACGCGCCCGGGACCATGTACTCCGGCAAGGTGCCGCGCAGGTGCGCCCGCAGCGCGTCGCCGTCCGCGTCACCCGCCACGTAGGCCACGAGCCGCTTGTCCCCCGCCTCGTCCTCGCGGGCGATCACGCGCGCCTCGCGCACGCCGGGGTGCGCGTGGAGCACGCGCTCCACCTCGCCCGGCTCGATGCGAAAGCCGCGGATCTTCACCTGCTCGTCCACGCGGCCCAGGTACTGGAGCGTGCCCTCCGTCCTGATCCGCACGCGGTCCCCCGTGCGATAGAGCCGCGCCCCCGCCTCCGTGCCGAACGCGTCGGGGACGAAGCGCTCCGCCGTGAGCCCCGGCCGGCCCAGATAGCCGCGCGCGACGCCCGCCCCGCCGATGTACAGCTCGCCGATCACCCCCGGCGGCACCGGCCGTCCCGCGCCGTCCAGCACGGCCGCGCGCACGTGGTCCAGCGGGCGGCCGATGTCCGGGGCGCCGCCTTCCGCCGCGACCCGCCCGGACGACGCGGAGACGGTGGTCTCCGTGGGCCCGTACGCGTTGTGCAGCTCCACGGCGCCCGCCCAGCGCGCCGCCACGGGCGCCGGCAGCGCCTCGCCCGCGCTCACCACCACGCGCAGGTCGGGAAAGTCCGCCGGGTCCATCATCGCCAGCACGGACGGCGGCAGCGTGGCGAACGAGATCCGCTCCCGGCGCAGCGTCTCGCGCAGCGGCTCGCCCGGCATCAGCGCCTCGCGCGGCGCCATCACCAGCGTGCCGCCGTTCAGCCACGCGCCGAACAATTCCTCCACCGCCGCGTCGAACGAGAGCGAGGCGAACTGGAGCGCGCGGTCCTCCGCGCGCTGCCCCAGCCGCGTCGACTTCCACGATGCCAGGTTCGGCACCCCGCGGTGCGGCACGGACACGCCCTTGGGACGGCCCGTGGAGCCGGAGGTGTAGATGACGTACGCCAGATGCTCCACGTCCGTCGCGACCGCCGGCGCCACGGCCGGGGAGGCGGCGATCACCTCCGCGTCCGCGCGCAGGTCCACCACGCGCGGCAGATCCGCATCCTCCACCCCCGCCGGCAGCGCGCCGTGGCTCACCACCAGCGCCGCGCCGGAATCCGCGAGCATGTAGCGCAGACGATCGGCGGGATAGGACGGGTCCAGCGGCAGGTACGCGGCCCCGGCCTTGAGCACCGCGAGCAGCGCGACGGCCGTCTCCGGCGTGCGCTCCGCCACCACGCCCACGACCGTCTCCGGCCCCGCGCCGCACCGCGACAGGTGCTGCGCCAGCCGGTTCGCCGCCGCGTCCAGCTCCGCGTAGGAGAGGGTGCGGCCGTCGAACACGAGCGCGGGCGCGTCCGGCGTGCGGGCGGCCTGCGCGGCGAAGTGCTCGTGGATGCCGGCCCGGCGCGCGGCCTTTTCCTGGAGCATCCGCGCGACCAGCCGGCGCTTTTCTTCCAGCGACAGCACGGCGGATGGAGATGATGCGTTGCTCACGGTCCTGCTCCTCTTCGGCGGATAGTACTCCGGCAACCGGTCCGGCTCTCCGGCATCCAGGGGCCTGGGGATGCGGATCGGTCGCTCTTATTTCGCCAACACCGGACACACTGCTACAGATCGGCGCCCCAGCGGATTGCAGTCGGATGCGCACGGCGGAGCGCGGCCGGTTTCGCGCGAAGTCGCGCTGCCGGCGTTCCAGGCGGCCCAGCGGGAGGTGCGCATCGCGTGTGCGAACGGATCGCTCGCTGTGCCGGGATCGAGCCGAATGAAGCCAGTTCAGCCGATGCGGATACGCCCCCCGGACCAGGGAGGGGCGGAAGACCTGTGTTGGCGCCGATCACCGAAAACGAGCGACCGGACGCGGGAACGCGCGGGTCTCATCGAGAACATGCGCCGGGCCATCTCACGGGATGCCTTCCAATGTATAGAAGTTCACCTTAAACGACAATATTAAGAATAGTGTACACATTCGAACCCGCGCATGGGACGAGACTCGGATCCCCTGGACCATCGATCCCCACCGCGGCGGATCGCGCGAAGGGAATGCGCCCCATCCGCCGAATGCAGTACGCCCCCGCGAGCAGCCTGCTCGCGGGGGCGTCTTTTCATCCAGATCAGGTGCCGGCAGACTTTACGGCTCGGCAAGGGCGAAACGCCCCGGTAGATCGGCCGCGTGGACGCCGATCTTCCTCCTGCGCGCCGCCCGGACGGCGAACCATCCGCCCGCCCCGCCGGCCGGATCCGCGTCCGCTACGGGGCGACGCGCGTCAGCCGGTACTCGTTGCGGAACGTCCAGGGGGTGCGCGTCTCCTTGAGGATGCGCAGGGTGTCGCCGGCAAGGGTGATGGTGTGCCGTGCGGGCTCCTGCCGGTCGTTGTCCAGCACGGTCCCCGTCAGCACCATCCGCCCGCCCGCGCCGGCGCCGAATCCCTCCACCAGGGCGACGGCAAACGTGTCGTCGCCCATCAGGTAGCGCCCGTCCGCGGGCTCAAAGCGGTGCACCGCATCGGACGTGACCTCCTTTCCCGACGGCTCCGTGTAGGCGTAGGCCAGCGTGAGCATCCGCCCGGTGCCATCCACCGAGGCCACAAGTCGCGTGGGCAGCTGCACGCGGCGGTCGCTGCGGTAGTCGGCGTACTCCAGCACGCCCGTCCAGCGCCCCGCCATGGCCGCGAACACGTCCGGCGCGGCGGCGGGCGCGGGCGGGGCCGGCGGCGCGGGCGCGGGCGCGGCACACCCCGCGAGGGCGGCCGCGATGAGGAGGGACGAGAGGATGGCGCGCATGCGGCGGTCCTGGCCGGGGGGATCGATGAGAATCGCATCCAAGATGCGTCTCTCCGCGTTCACCGCACAAGCTTTGCACAATGTCTGCACCCGATCGGCCGGTCCGCGATCCTCGGAAAGCATCGAGGGCCGCGGGCGATCCGGAGATCTCCCGCGGCCCTTTCCTACGAATGGAACATGCGGATGCCGCCGCAGGCTACT
>DATING010000433.1:0-7121 GCA_035474555.1 Longimicrobium sp.
CGACGAGGACGCGCTCACGCGAACAAGCCTGCAGCACCTGATTCGCTCCGGGTTCTGAGCCATGGCGGACCAGGACCACGCCGTCGTCGTCGCCATCACCCGCTACCCCGACTTTGGCGACCTCAAGGGGCCGGAGAACGACGCCGGCAACTTCGAGCGCTGGCTCACGGACCCGGCGGGGGGCGCAGTGCCGGCGGCGCAGGTGCACCGCGTGACCACCTCGCGCTTTCCCGAGCCGTGGGCCGGCGCGCCGCAGCCCTCGCTGGGCGACATCAACCGTGCGTTCGACCCGCTGGTGCGCACGGCGTTCAACGAGCACCGAAAGCTGGGCCGCCGGCTGTACATCTTTCTGGCCGGACACGGCTTTGCCTCCGGCGCGTCCGAGGCGGCGCTGTTCGCGGCCGACGCCAGCCGCTGGACGCTGGGCAGCTACGTGCAGGGCCGGCTGTACGCGGACTGGTTTCGCGGCACGGGGCTGTTAGACGAGGTGGTGCTGCTGATGGACTGCTGCCGCAGCCTGTTCCCCGCCGCGCCCGCGCAGCTGCCGCCGTGGAAGCCGCTCAACCTGGGGCCCCCGGCGCGGCGGGTGTACGGGTTTGCCTCGGCGTACGGGCAGCTGGCGCGGGAGGCGGACCAGGCCGGCCAGGTGCAGGGGCTGTTCACCCGCGCCGTGCTGGAGTGCCTCACCACCTCGGGCCCGCGCGACCGGCTGGGGCGGATCACGGGGGAGACGCTCAAGAAGTACTCGCACGCGCGGCTGACGGAGCTGAGCCGCGAGCACGCGCTGCGCGAGGAGCAGATCGCCGACTTCGTGGTGGACGAGGGCGTGGTGTTCGCCGAGCCGACGGCGGACTGGGGCGTGCTGGTGCGCGTGGAGTTCGGCCCCGCGCGCGCCGGCCACCGGGTCACGCTGCTGGACGCCGGCCTGGACGAGATCGCGTCGCACGACGTGGTCGCCGGCGTCCGCTGGGAGCGGCGGCTGGGTTCGGCGCTGTACAAGCTCAAGGACGAGGCGACGGGCGAGGTCATCCTGCTGGAGGCCACGGGGAGGGAGCACGATGTCAAATTCTGACGCGACTGCCGGCCTGCGCGCCCGCGCGGACGATCCCACCACGGAGATCTTTCTCATGGACGGGACGCTGGAGCGCCTGGCATCCGGGGTGGGGGTGCTGGAATGGAGGGGCCGCCCCGGGCTGTACAAGGTGCGCTTTCGCGCCGGGCGCACGCAGGAGGACGTGCTGGTGGAGCTGTCCCCCGGCCCCGACCCCATGGAGGTGAACCGGGAGGTGTTCTTCAGCACACCGGTTCCCCTTCGCGGCACCACCACCTCGCACGAGTACCACCAAGCCGCGGCCCAGCAGCTAAGCCGGTCCGTGGACGCCACGCTCGGAAGCGGGTCGGCGCTGCTGGTGCTGGCGCGCGACTACGACCTGCTGGAGGACGACGAGGGCCCCGTCTGCGCCGGGCTCACGCTGCACCACGCGGACGGCCGCCCGCTGTACGACTTTGCGCGGGGACACACCGTCCGCGTGCGGGAGCAGGCGGCGTGGGGCGGCGCGCACCTGCAGGTGGATCCCGGCGCGTACCGCCTGCGCCTGCGCCTGGACGACGACCGGGTGCTGGAGCAGACGATCGTGGCGTGCGGCGGCTGGACCACGCAGGTGTTCCTGGCGCGCGCGGCGGAGAGCGGCGAATCCGCCCCCCGGCCCGACCTGATGGGCGCGGCCGTGCTGATGACGCCGGCCGGCGAGGTGTTCGACGTCTTTTCCGAGGCCGCGCGCTGGACGGAGATGCTGCGCCGCGCGCTGGAAAGCGGGCGCCCCGGCGTGCCCACCACGGGCGAGCCGCTGGAGCGGGTGCTGCGGGCGGGAAAGGACAGCCCCATGCTGGGGTTGCTGGCTGCCCACCTCCTCCTGGCGGGGGGGCCGGCGTCGGCGGAGCTGGCGCGCAGGGTGGCGGACGACCTGCACCCCGCGCTCGCCGGCCACCCCGACGCGGTGGCGTTGCGCCTGGCGCTCTCGCCGGACGAGCCGGCGCCGCCGCTCACCGTGCCGCCCATGCTGCGCAGCTCCTGGGCGATCGCGCTGCGGGCCAGCGGTAGCCAGCCCGGGCTCATCCCCCCCGGCTCGCTGGCGGAGCGCGTGGCCTCGCGCGTGGTGTCGTCCGGTGCCTGGACGGTGTGGATGCTGCCGGAGGACGCACTGGGCGACGGCCCGGACCCCGCGGGCGATGGGGCCGGGGAGCCGGCGGGCGCCATGCTGGAGATGGACCGGCTCGGGGCGCTGGTCGCCGGCTCGCGCCACCCGGGCGCGCTGCACCCGCACATCGACCCCTCGCTCACCCCCGAGGAAGCCAACCTGCTGCGCCTGCTGTGGCTGCGCGTGCCCGTGCCCCAGGCCGCGGCTCCCGCGCCCGCGCCTGTGCCGAAACGGAAGAAGAGGAAGTCGGGGAAAAAGGACCCGGAGCTCGGCGCCCTGGGCGGGGAGCGGGGATCGATGGGGAGCGGGGGGATGCGGGAGGACGCCGGGCCCGTTCTCGGCTCGTTGCACGGCCGTGGCACGCGGGGCGGGGCGGCGGGCGGCGCCTTCGGCCGCGCGGATCGGTTCGAGAAGCTCGCCGCCTCCAGCGGGCTCCATGGGCACGGAGATGCCGCCGAGGAAGCGGCCGGCTTTCCCCCTGCCGCGTCCGCCCCTGTCGCGGCGCCGGTCCCGGCGCCCGGGATCGACGAGATGGTGCAGGCGCTCCAGCTGCCGGCCGGCTCCGTCCACGCGGCCGCGCGGGGGCTGCTGGAAAAGCTTTCCGGCGGGACGAGGTAGGGTGGCCCCCCGCGGCGTGCGGGTGCTCCGCGGGTCTTCGGCGGAGGGCACGTGGGAGATGGTGGCGGGGGAGCCGGAGGGCGCCCTGCGCGGAGCCGTGCGGCAGCGCTACGGCTTCGCGGAGACCGGCACCGCCCATCCCCCGCGCAACGAGGTCGCGTCTGCCGCGGTGGTGCTCCTCGTCAGCTGGGGGGCGCCGTACCGCATCGCGGACTCGGACGACCACGGGCGGATGACGGACCACCCGCTCGGGTTCGTGGCCGGGCTGTCGGAATCGCACGCCGTCAGCCAGGCCACGGGCGACGCGCGCTGCATCCAGGTGATGCTCACGCCGCTCGGCGCGCACCGACTGCTCGGCGGCCTGCCCATGCGCGAGTTGTCGAACCGCGCCATTGGCCTGGACGCGCTGTTCGGAGCGGAGGCGGAGCGCCTGGCCGCGCACCTGCACGACGCGGATTCGTGGGACGCGCGCTTTGGGATTGTGGACGGTTTCCTGGCGGACCGGCTGGCGCGGGCGGGGACGCCGCCGGCGGGCGTGGCGCACGCGTGGCGGCGGCTGTGCGAGTCGGAGGGGCGGACGGAGATCGCGGGGCTGGCGCGGGAGATCGGGTGCAGCCGCAAGTACCTGGTGTCGAGCTTTCACGAGCACGTGGGGCTGCCGCCCAAGTCCGTGGCCCGCGTGCTGCGCTTCGAGCGCGCCGTGCGCCTGCTGGGCCGCGCGGGCGAGGACGTGCGGTGGAGCGACCTGGCGCTGGGGTGCGGCTACTACGACCAGGCGCACCTGATCCGCGACTTTCGCCAGTTCGCCGGCGCCACGCCCGGCGCCTTTCTCCGCGCCCGCCTCCAAGGCCGCCCCGCCTCGGAGTGATCCGCATCCGCCCCGGTAACATCCGTACAATCCCGCCCGCGTCCGCCGCCCCATCTTCCCGGCATCGGATCGACATCCATCCCACCGCCGGAGCAGAGCGATGAGCGAGCAGACGCAGGATTCCGCCCCCACCTTCTATCCGTTCCTCCGCTACGCCGATGCGCGCGCCGCCGTGGAGTGGCTGTGCGATGCGTTCGGCTTCGAGCGGCAGTCCGTCTTCGACGCGCCGGACGGCACCGTGGCGCACGCCGAGCTGCGGCTGGGCAGCGGCATGGTGATGCTGGGCCAGTCCAAGGATGACGCGCTGGGCCTGCGCACGCCGCGCGAGCTGGGCGCCGTCACGGGCGGCGTGTACGCGTACGTGCCCGATGCGGATGCGCACCACGCCCGCGCCGTGGCCGCCGGCGCCGAGATCGTGCTCCCGCTCAAGGAGATGGGCTACGGCTCGCGCGAGTACTCCTGCCGCGACCCCGAGGGCAACCTCTGGAGCTTCGGGACGTACCGGCCGTAGGCGACGGGGAGATACAGAAACGCGAGGCGCGTGCGATCCGTCGCACGCGCCTCGCGGCCACATACGTCGTGTGAGTGAGCAGCTACTCCGACGGGGCTGCATGCTGCGTACGCCGCGCACAGTCGTTGACGCACAGATCCAGCGTGTGCTGCAATGCCGCCTCGTCGATCGGGATCAGCAGGCGGAGGGGGAACGCCGACACGATCGGTCTGCCCAATCCCTGCATGATGGCCTGTCCAACGTACGGCGGATCGAGCCCGGGATCACACTCCTTCAAATCGCGCATCAGGGCTTCGAATCGCTGGCAAATTACGTCATCCGACGCAGGTGAGCCTCCATGCGGCTGCGTGAGAATGACATGGAGATCGATGAAGTCGCGTTCTGCGAAGCGGTCGCAGACGGCGTGCAGTTTTCCCGCGCAAATGTCCCGATACGAGGGGATCTGGATGCCATTCTCCGTATCGTCCAGCGGTTCGAGCCGAAACGGAGATTGCAGGACAAGGTCGATCTTTACCTGCTGTCCGGGCCGATCGTGATTCCGTGCCAGGAGACGCGAGATGCTGAGATTCGCCCGGCCCATCGAGGTTATCTCGATGCCCGCAGCTCGTGCGTGCTCCTGCACTGCCTCCCCGAACGCGACTGCGTTGAATGGCGGATCACAGAAGAAGTCCAGGTCCTCTGACTCACGGTGGTGCAGGTAGAACGCCGCCAGCGTCGTTCCGCCGTCGAGCCTCAGGTTCTCGATTTCCTGTGCGGTCGCCGCTTCGCGTACGATCTCGATCAATCGGAGGTGAAACGGAGTAACGACCTCCGGATCCGCGCTACGAAGCATGCTCTCGCTCCCGTGCCGCCCTCTTCTCCCGCATCATCCGGACGACCACGGACCAGAATCGGCGGGTGTGCTCCGGCAGGATCAGCTTCTCGAAATCGCGCAGCAATACGTCCACCGGCACGAGCTTCCAGATCGTCTCGAGCCGAGCATCCGTGAGCACGCGGGCGATCATGCGCAGGTTGGTGCGGTCGATCTCTGCCTCCGGCTTCAAATCCCAGAACAGCTCGGGGAAGTCGCCGTAGCGGTAGACGGTGCGCTCTTCGGTAGCCATGGGTCGGTGCTCGTCGCCTCGGGTCATGCTGTAAGTTGGCGCGGGGCGGGCATTTCATCAATGTTCACCACTGCACGTGCCGCGCCCTCCGTCGCCGGCCGCACGACGTAGACGTGCGCGAAGCCCTCGTGCGGCAGATCGCGCGGGGCCTGCTGCAACTCGGCGTGGCCGCGCTCCACGACGTCGCGGCGCACCTGGCGCGCGCGCATCGTCTGGCGCGCGACGCACACCTCCAGCGGCACGTCCAGGGCGATGGCGATGCGCGGACGGCGGCGGGAATCGGCGGCCTGGCGCAGCTTTTCGCGGCTGCGGGGGGAGAGATTGGTCGCGTCGGCCACCGTCAGCCGCCCGTGCGTCAGGCGGCCGCGCACCAGGGTGTAGAAGACCGCGAACGCCGCACGCGTGGCGGCCTGGTTGCCGGCATCGTCCGAGACGAGGCGCCGGCACTCGTCGGACGAGACGACCTGCGTCTCCGTGAAGTGCTGGCGCGCGAAGGTAGACTTCCCGCAGCCGGACGGTCCGACGAGGACGACCAGCGCATCGGGCGGGATCTGCATCTCCTCCACGAGGCGCGGTTCCGATCCGGCGGAGAGTTCGGTGATCTGCATTGAGGACGGATGCGGTTCGGGCGCGGTGCGGTGCCGGAGCGTTCACCGGATGAGGTGCACGGGACGGTAGATCCTTCGGTCGGCTGCGGAGTGCACGGCACGGGAGGGATCGGGCGCGCCTCCCTCAGGAAAACAAGCGGTGGGGCGCTGATCTTCGCGGACCGGCTTCCATTCCCCAGATCACTCATCGCGGACGGCGGGGCGCAGTTCTTCGGCGTCGCGGTCCTGCTCCCGGTCGTCCGCACAGGGGACGGGAGACTTGGGGCTGTAGTAGCGCTTGAGCCACGCGCTCAGCCCATCCAGCCCGGGAAAGAGCACGCGCTCCGTCACGTTGGCCTGGTCCAGCTTGTCGCGCACCTCCCACTTGAGCTCCGCGGGGATGACGATCCGCCGGTACAGCTCGGGGTGTGCCGCCAGCCAATCCCCCATCATCGCCTCCGGCCGCGACATGGCCCCGAAGAGCGCGAACTGGTTCACGATGCGGTCGTCCAGCGACGGCGGCTCGAAGAACACGGCGAACGGCTCGCCGTCCAGCGCATCGAACTTCTCCAGCGACGGCGCGCTGCGCTCCAGCATCTCCACGGTGAACACGTCGGCGGCCTCGCGCTCCAGCTCCTCGCGCAGGGGGCGGGGCAGCCGCGCGTGGGCCTGCACGAAGTCCACCGTCCAGATCACCCCGTCGTGGTGGAACTCGCGCAGGCGGGCCGTGGCAAAGTGCATGGCCACCTGCGGCGAGAACGTCCAGTCCAGCAGCCGCGTGGGGAGCCCGTGGTGCTGCGCCACGGCCATCCAGTCCCATATGGAGTCGCTGGGCACGTCGCTGCGGCGCGCGTACTTGCGAAAGTTGCGCAGCAGGTGCTGCTCCATGCGCCCAAAATCGCCCCCCAGCCGCGACAGGCTGGTGGTAAGGGGATAGGCGGCGTTGGACATCCCGCGGAACGCGTACGGCGAGCGGATGCGGCCGATGCGCTCGTTGTAGGCGTTGCGATAGAGCTGCTCGTTGAGCTCGTCCCAGCTCCCGACCCGGATCTCCGTCATCCCGTTTTCACGCGCCCCTGCTGGGTTTTCCCGTCGCCTGCTTCCCGGCCCCCTCAACCGGCAACAAGCGTACGCGCGGTGCTCCAGCGGCCCGATCGCGGCCCCGCTCCAACGAATAGAGCCCCGCATCTACTCGATCACGAGTCGCGCGCGCCCCACCCGGCGCGCGCCGTTCGT
>DATING010000434.1:0-1855 GCA_035474555.1 Longimicrobium sp.
TGACGTCCAGTCCAAACTCGTGCTGGGGCAGCGCCAGCGCGCCCTCAGCCTCGGGCCGGTAGGGCTTATGGAAGCGGGCGCAGTTGAGCGTCTCGCACCAGCGGATCTTGAGACGCAACCGGACCAATCCGGTCAGCGTCACGAGGGTGCGATGGTTCTCGTAACGGATCCGCATCGGGGCTCCGCAGGCCGGGCACAGCCGACAGGCGGGCCGCAGCACCCGCTCGCGCTCCGGCGGCTCGCGCCCTGAGAGTCTGGTCATCCCGCACCTCCCGTCAGGTACAGAAGACCCCCACCGCCACATTCTACCAGACAGCCGGCTTTGCCATCCTAGAAAAAAAGGGCTTGGAACCTCGCCTGCAGCCTCCTTCGCCTCCCACTTGGCATTTCCCGCGTTGCAAGCCTTATGGCGACCTACTTAGCGCAGAAGACGATACATAAGCCACGCTCAAGCGCAGGAGGCCGTCGAGAGATGGCAGCACTTGAACGACGAGGAGCTAAAGCGCGGGGCCGCGAGGCTCCGGCGCGAGGGCTGTAGAGGTCGCGCGAACCTGCCCTGCCTGAACCTTGGTACGCGTGCGGATCACGCGCGTGCGCGGGCCGTTCTGCTCGGACGAGGAGGTCGAGAAAGTGGTGGCGCACCTGAAGCGGCAAGCGAAGCCTTTTTATGTTCTCTGGTCCTCCATCGCCCCGGTCCTAAGTCAGGGGTATTCCTCCAACAGGGTTCCCGAGGCATCGGGAGGCCGGACGCGCCAAACCCACCCGTGCAGGTCAAGGAGATATCTGATGAGCTGGAACCCCGCCGACGATCCGAAACCGGGTGACAAGCACGCCTGTGACGCCATCGAGACGGTGATCGTGCCCCGTGCCCGTGATCTTGGCAGCTTCGAGGTGCGTCGGGCGCTGCCCTCGGCGCAGCGGCAGATGGTCGGCCCCTTCATCTTCTTCGACCAGATGGGACCGTCCGAGTTCCTGCTCGGATCCGGCATGGACGTGCGGCCGCACCCGCACATCGGGCTCTCGACCGTCACCTACCTGTTCGACGGCGAGATCATGCACCGGGACTCGCTGGGAACGGAGCTGCCGATCCGCCCGGGTGAGCTCAACTGGATGACGGCCGGGCGCGGCATCGTCCACTCCGAGCGGACCGCGCCGGAGGTGCGCGCGACGGGTTCGAAGCTGTTCGGCATCCAGAGCTGGGTGGCCCTTTCCGCCAACGACGAGGAGACCACGCCCGACTTCGTGCACTACGACGCCAGCCGGATGCCGGTGCTCGATGGCGACGGCAAGACGGTGCGGCTCATCGCCGGCTCGATCCTCGGCGCTACCTCCCCGGTGAAGACGTCCAGCCCGATGTTCTACGCCGACGTGGCACTCCAAGCGGGAGCCGCGGTGCCGCTGGATCCGGACTACGACGAGCGGGCGATCTACACCGTCTCGGGCGAGGTCGAGATCTCGGGCGACGTGTTCCCGCCCGGCCAGCTCCTGGTCTTCAGACCGGGGGACTGCATCACGATTCGGGCGCGCAGCGATGCCCGCTTCATGATGCTCGGCGGCGAGCCGATGGATGGGCCCCGCTTCATCTGGTGGAACTTCGTCTCGTCACGGCAGGACAGGATCGAGCAGGCGAAGGCCGACTGGAAGGCCGCCCGCTTTGACACGGTGCCAGGCGACGAGGCCGAGTTCATCCCCTTGCCCGAGCCGCCACCCCCGCCGGTGCGCTATCCCTAGCCCGACCCAAAGCGTCGCCGTTTCGGTCGTGGGACCAGCGCCCATCGAGGCGGCTAGACATTACTGGGAATTTCACGCGGCTCTTGTCCCGCAGAGACGTTGCCATTCCAGCAGGAGAAAAGTT
>DATING010000435.1:0-2914 GCA_035474555.1 Longimicrobium sp.
ACCAGGGCCCGGCCATCCCACTCCCCTCCACCCCTTCCCGTCCCCCGCGACCGGTAGGGGAAGCCACGCTCATCCTTGGGATGCTCGTCCGCGGGCGAAGGTTGTGCGGCCGAACCGGGAGGATCGTCCGCCCCGATTCCCGGAACGTCCCGTGCCGCCGCGATGCGGTTCCTCGCGGACGTTCGGGCAGGCGCGCGTGGGGATAAGGCCCGCGACCGGACTACCCGGTCGCGTCGTTGGGACACCACGCGGATGATGGGATTCCGCCGTCCGGCCAGGCATGGTGCCGCGCGATTCGCGCTGCCGCGGCAGGGCCGGCGCCGCAACGGACGCGATCGGATGTCGATGTACGGGGGGAAGATCCAGGCGCGGGGGCAGAATGCCTGTTTCGATGAGAGTCGGATACGAACTTCGCGGCGCGCCCGCCGGCTTGTCGGCCGGCGGATTCGCAGTCATCCGGGCGGATGGGAAACGCGGGAGTTCGACGGGGAAAGGGAGATGTGGGGCGGCGGGAGCGGCGGTGGAGACCCGGGCGCCGGCCGCCGCGCCGGCCCATCCGGCGTGCCGGGTGGATGACGACGTGGCACCGCACCTGCCGTACGGCTCTTGCCCGTGTGCCCGCCGCGCGCATAGCTTGGCGCGCACGAACGCACACGATCCTTCGAGATACCCCTTGGAGACGGACCCATGAAGTTCGCCCTGATCGGCGCCGTCCTGATCACCCTTCCCGCCATCGCGGGTTTGCTCTACGGGCTGTTCAGCGGCAACCAGTACATCGTCTACGCCGCGCTGGCCAGCCTGGCCCTGAACTCGCTGCCGTTCCTCGTGGCGGGCTACTTCATGCGGCGCTCCGGCAGCGGCGGCGGCGACCTGGGGCATTGAGCCCCTAGCGCATCACCCGCACGGCCCCGGATTCCAGCAGGTACAGGCGTCCCTCCATGCCAAAGGCGGCGTCGAGGGGCGCCGTCGTTTGCCCCAGCACCCGGCCCGTGCGCGCGTCCAGCACCGCCAGCCGCGCCCCCCTGCCCCGCCCAAAGACGGCCACCCGCGCCCCCGACGGATCCACCCGCAGCTCCAGCAACCCGCCGGCGCCGCGCACGTCCGGCGACTGGGCCCACACGCGCTTGAGCCCCTCGGGGCCGTGCCGCAGCCGCACGACGCCGTTCCCCAGGCCGTACAGGGTGCCGTCCGGGCCGACGGTGAGCGCGCGGACGGGGGTCTCCACCTCCGCCGCCAGCAGCACGCGCCCGCTGGCCGCGTCGCGCACCTGCACGGAGGGCGGCACGTCGTCCGCGCCGTCCGTGGAGACGTACACCCGGTCCGCCAGGGGAGAAACGGCCAGCCCCAGCGTCGCACCCCCCGTCTCGGCCCACCCCCAGCGCGGCTGCAGCGACGCGGGGTCCAGCCCCAGGACGCCGCCGCGGCGGTTGGCGGCGTACACCCACCGGCCGCGGGGATCGCGGGCCACGCCGCGCAGGGCGGTGGAGCGCCATCCCGCCGCCGCCGTGCCCCCCGCCGCGTCCGCGGACGAGAGCCGCTTGCCGTCCTGCATCACCAGCCGCGCACCGCTGCGCCACAGCAGCCGCGGGATGCTGTCCCGGCCCATGGCCACCTGCGCCACCGCGCGCCCGGCCGTGTCGATGGCCGCCAGCCGCCCCGGCGTGCCGATCCACAGCAGCCCGGCGGAGTCCACGGCCAGCGTGGCGCCCTCCGCCACGGGCGCGGCCAGGGGGATGCGGCGGTCCGCGGGGAGCGCCGCCTCGCGCCGGCAGCCGGCGGCCAGGAGCAGGGCCGCGCACGCCCACACGACACGCGCCCTTGCGGCGCCCGTGCGCCGCATGGAATCATTCCCCGTTCCCATGGAGTACGAGTGCGCGGGCCGGCCGCCCGCCTGTTGTGCGCCGACCGTCCGGCGCCGCGCCGTCAAAAGATGCCGCACGAGGACGTTCTCTCCCTGATTCGCGAGGCGCTGGACGAGTCCGCGCGCGTTAAGCTGGCCCTTCGCGACATGGCGCCCGACATCGCCCGGGTGGCGGAGCGCGTGGCCGAGGCGTTCCGCGCGGGCAACCGGCTGTACGCCTGCGGCAACGGCGGGTCCGCGTGCGACGCCATGCACCTGGTGGAGGAGCTGGTGGCCCGGTACAAGCGCGACCGCCCCGGGCTGCCGGCGCACCACCTGCTGGATGCCGCCACGCTCACCTGCTGGAGCAACGACTACGAGTTCGCCACGGCGTTCAGCCGCCAGGTGGAGACCATGGCCCGCCCCGGCGACATCCTGGTGGCCCTGAGCACCAGCGGCAACTCGCCTAACGTGCTGCGGGCCGTGGAGGCCGGCAACGCGCGCGGCGCCGTCACCATCGGGCTCACGGGGCGCGACGGGGGGCGGATGCGCGAATTGTGCACGGACGTGCTGGTGGTCCCCGCGCAGGCCACGGAGCGCATCCAGGAAGGGCACATCACGCTGATTCACCTGGTCTGCGAGCTGGTGGAGCGCACGCTCTTTCCCGAGTCCGTGCGGCCTGCCTGAAGCATAGGAACACCGATGTTCATCCCAACCCTGCCAAATCGCCGCATGCACAGGACCGCTTACGCCATCCTCGCCGTCGCCCTGCTGGCCGCGTGCGGCAAGGAGCTCACCGAGGCCCAGCGCCAGGCCCGCCGCGAGGCCCGCCGCGACGCCTGCGTGGCCGAGGCGCTGCAGCAGCGCGCCCAGTCGCGCCTGGCCGTGCTCGACACGCTGCTGCGCGAGAACCAGGCGCGCGGCAGCGTCCCCGCCATCGTGAGCGCGCCGCACACCTTTGCGCAGGTGTACGCCACCTACGCCGACCTGCGGGCGCACGAGACGGCGTACATCGACTCGGCGTACAGCGCCACCAGCAAGGAAGACTCCATCGCCTACGAGACCAAGGCCACC
>DATING010000436.1:0-7457 GCA_035474555.1 Longimicrobium sp.
CGAACAGATGCAGGGCGGGGCGAAGCAGATGCAGCCGTTCGGCTGGTCAGCCACCGTGCCGCGCACGTCCGTGGGATCGGCGATGGTGTTGAACGACTCGATCTTCAGGGCGTCGACGTGCAGCTTGTGCTTGCGCATGGCTTTTCTCCAGGGGGGTGGGTGGAACGAACGGCGCCGCCGGGTCCGGCCGGACCGCGCGCCGGATGTCGTGATCAGGCCGTGGCTGCGGTGCAGTCGTGTGCGCGCGTGCAGCCGCACGGCGCCACGTCACAGATGCATCCGTTCGACTCCACGGCGGTGTCGAACGACTCGACGACGAGGCTCTCGGCCTCCAGCGCGTGCTTCTTCATGCGGTTCTCCGGTGCGTGGGCGGGAGATGTCGGTTCAGCGGATGCGAGTGGGACCGATCCGGGTGAACGCACGGGGTGCTCCCGTCCAGGCGTTCTCGACATCATCCGGGAAGCGGATGCAAGCGAGGGGCGCCGGATCGTGTTGCTCCGCCATCATCTCGCCCGGTGCCTGGATGCGGACCGGGAAAGCACGGCGTCGTTTCGGGAGCGATTCATCAATACTCCCACAATCCGCCGAATTGCACAATTGGGGACGGTGTCCACCTTACGAAATCCCCTGGGAATCCGGGAAGCCACGGAGCCACTGGCAGATAACGACGACGGCCGCGCCCCCTGTGGGAGCGCGGCCGTTGGCGATCGGACGGGGCTGCGTTCAGGCAGCCGGGTCTTCGTCCAGGCGGGGATAGCCCGCCGTGCGGTCGTTGTCGTGGTTCCCGCTTTCGTCCAGGCGGGGATACCCTGTCGTGCGGTCGTTGTCGTGGCCGCTTTCGTCCAGGCGCGGGTAGGCGGTCGTGCGGTCGTTGGGGTGGCTCGCCCCCTCGTCCAGCCGCGGATAGGCGACCGTCCGCTCGTCCTCGCGGGGATACGCGGCCGCGCGCTCGCCCGGCCGCGGCGAAGCGGGCTCGCGCGCCACGCCCCACGCGCTGGCGGCGGGCGCGGCCGGGCGCGGCGGCGCGGGTTCCAGCAGCCCGCGGGCGCGCAGCTCCTCGCGCACGCGGCGGTCGTGGCGCAGGCTCAGCAGCAGCATGGACAGCATCCCGGCCAAAAAAGCCAGGAACACCACCAGCGTCAGCGGCGCGCGGTAAAAGCGGAACAGCCCCGCGTCCACTGCCACCCGTTCGCCCCGGTTCAGCCAGGTGAACGCGGCGGCCACGAGGGTGATGCCCAGGGCCGGCAGCCAGCGGCGCATGTTCACGCGGCCGCCATCGCGTGCTCCAGCGCGCCGGAGAAGGTGGCGCCCGACGTGGCGACCAGCTTGACGTCCGCGAAGTAGCCGATCAGCTCGGCGGGGCCCTCGAACGTCACCACCTTGTTGCTCTCCGTGCGGCCCTGCAGGCCGCCGCGGCGGCCCTCCTTCTCCACCAGCACCTCCTCCACGCGCCCCACCTCGGAGCGGTAGATCTCCGCCTGGATGGCGCGGTGCGTCTGGATGAGCTCCTCCAGCCGCGCCTGCCCGACCTCGTCCGGCACGAACTGGTCGCGCGGCAGGCGGGTGGCCGGGGTGCCGTCGCGCTCGGAGTACTTGTACAGGAACGCGTCGTCGTAGCGCACGGTGCGCATGAGCTCCAGCGTGCCCTGGTACTCCTCGTCCGTCTCGCCGGGGAACCCCACGATCACGTCCGTGGAGAGCGCGATGCCGGGCATGGCCTCGCGCACCCAGGTGATCTTCTCCAGGTACTCCGCCACGGTGTAGCGGCGCAGCATGCGCTTGAGCGTGCGGTCGTGCCCGCTCTGCACGGGCAGATGCAGCTGCTTGCAGACCGCCGGCTCCTCCGCCATCACCTCCACGAGCGCGCGAGTGAAGTCGTTGGGGTGCGGGCTGGTAAAGCGCACGCGGCGGATTCCGTCCACCCGCGCCACCTCGCGCAGCAGCCGGGGAAAGTCCCAGCCGCCGTGCTCGTACGAGTTCACCGTCTGCCCCAGCAGCGTCACCTCGGGAACGCCGTCGGCGGCCAGGGCGCGCACCTCGTCCAGGATGGCCTGCGGGTCGCGGTTCTTCTCGTCGCCGCGCACGTAGGGGACGATGCAGTAGGTGCAGCGGTAGTTGCACCCGCGCTGGATGGGCACCCACGCGCTCACGGACGAGATGCGCTTCGCCGTCACGCCCTCGTAGTTCTCGTGCGGATCGAAGCCCAGGACCGTGAGCCCGCGGGGCTGCTGCGGCGCGTGCGAGCCCCAGGGCAGCGGCTGCGCGGGGGCCGGCGTGCGGCGCGAGGCCACGTCGGTGAGCTTCTCGGGGAGCTGGCGATACGCGTCGGGGCCCATCACCAGGTCCACGCCGCCGGCGCGTCCCAGCAGCGACTCGCCCATGCGCTGCGCCATGCACCCCGTGACGCCGATGACGGCGCCCTGCCGGCGGTACTCCTGCAGCTGCCCCACGCGGCCGATGACCCGCTGCTCCGCGTGGTCGCGGATGGCGCAGGTGTTCACCAGGATGACGTCGGCGTCGTCGGGCTTGTCGGTGGCGACGAAACCCTGCTCCGCCAGGATGCCGGCCATCAGCTCGCTGTCGCTGATGTTCATCTGGCAGCCGTAGGTCTCGATGTAGGCTCGCTTCATGGATGCACTGCGGGGTCCGGTTGGGGCCAAGACCCTGCGGATACACCGGAGCGGCGGGACGGTTCGCGGTGTGGGAGAACTGCGGGTTACGGGGGACAGGTTACAGGGGACAGGGAGGGGTTCGGTGGTGGAGGCCGGACGAGGCTGGGCAGCGGTTCCAGGCGCGTACGCCTCTATCAGTGTCCTGCCCAAGAATGTCCCGGCTGTGGCGCTCGCGTCGCAGTTTCAAGCATCGGCTCCCACCCCTAAAGGTGATCCCATGCGACCCAACCAATTCCACAGCAGTTGTTTATGACGCGAGTACGCGAACAGATCGCTTCGGGCCTGGCCGTTGCTCCGGCGGGGCCGTTACCGCCCCACGGGGATTGCCGGTTACCCCGATCGCCTTCACGCGCGCAGCGTTCATCATGCAAGAATTCAAGATCCAGCGACCTTACGCGGAGATTCCCTCCGGCGCACCCGTCAATCCGCCCCCTTCCGTGCCCACGGCCGCGCAGGCCGCGTACGGCCCGTGGCCGGACGAGTTGCTGGCACCGGAGCGAAAACCGTCCCCGTGGCGGTGGCTTTACCTCCCCGCGAGTTTCCTGATCGGGCTGATGATCGAAGATGCCGGCGGCAGCCTTGGGGGCCGCATGACCTCGGCGCTCACGCTCGTCGGCATCTGCTCGTTCGTCGCGGCGGCCTTCTACATCTGGCGAAAGGCTACGCGGGCGGCCATCCCCGCCACCACCTTCATCCTCGCGTTCCTGGTGACCGGCGGCGTGCTGGCCGACCAGCAGTCGCAGGAGGAAAAACAGGCCGAGGTGCTGCACGAGACCGCCAGCCGGTTCGCGACCGCCACCCGGCTCGACGAGTCGATCCCGACGGACGTGGAGGCACGGATCGCCTGGGCGTCGTCGTGGGCGATGAGCGACGTCAACGACCATTACGACGAGCTCGAGAGCGAACGGGACATCGATTCGCGCGAGTACCCGGAGGCGTGGCTCGCAGCGCGGTACTTCGCGGACGCGGGCGACTACGCGGAGGTGCGCAGCTACTTCCAGGCGTATCGGGACTATGTGGTGGAAGCGGATTCGACCACGCCAGCGGTGTACAACGAGCGCTACCGCGCGCGACTGATCGAAACCGGCTACAACGCACAGCAGGCGGTGCTGATGGCGTCCAGCGTTCCCCGTGAAGCGGCGGACGCCATGAAGGCGCGGCGGGAGCTGTTCCAGGTGTCGGCGCGGCTTGCCAACAGCGCGCTGGTCCTGCACGACTACCTCGTGCGCACGGATGCGAGGGCACATTACCACGGGAAAACGGGGCTCACTCGCTTTGAACGGGAGGGCGAGCGCAGGCGCGCCAACAGCCTCCTGGAGGCAGTGCAGGGGCTGCTCTCCGAACGGGAGACACTGCAGGCCGCCAACTATGCACTGTGGCAGCAACAACGAAGGGCGGCCGCGAGCGGGAATCCTTAACGGATCGATTCCGCGCGCCAGCCGCTCGCATGCAAAACGGTCCCGCTCCCGTGAGCGAGGCCGTTTGTGTGGTTGCAGGCTGTCCCCTGTAACCTGTCCCCTGTAACCCGCCGTTCCGCAGTTCTCAGCTCCGACCCAAGTCCCCGTACGGCGGAAACCGGGATGCGTCCGGCTACCGGAGTAGCGGCAAGACGAACGCGGGCTCGCAGACCGGTACAACCGAGTCCCGGAAATCCTTCAGATCACGGGTCACGATGTAGTCGGCTCCAGCCTTGGTGGCGGACACGGATTGCACGGCGTCCTCGAAGTCCCTCCAGCCGAGACTCAGCGCCTGTGACAAATCAGCGCGCTCCGCGGGAACGACATCGAGTATCCGCAGCAGTTCGGCAACGGCAGCCACAGCGCCCTGATAGCCCTGATTCTTGGCAACTACGTAGAACACGGTCGTGACCGTATGGGCGGCTACATACCCCTGGGCGCGACCCCGGTCGATGCCGGTCAGGACCCTGGCCGCATCGACTACGAACGGCATGCGGTTCAGCGCCACGTCAAGCACGACATTGACGTCCAAGAGCAGCTTCACCGGCCGTACTTCTCCAGGAGGTGGCAATGATAATCCTCTTCGTCCGCGTCCCCGGCACCAGCCCCGAGCAACTTCCGAACACTGGGCGTCAACTCGAGGATCCAGTCCTCCGTCTCCGCCGGTCCAGAAGCCGCTGGCAAGCCTTGGCCTCGACGCCGGCCATTCGAATTGGCCGGGAGCGTCCCGATCAGCTGCTCGATCGTCTCCGCCACACCCGTTCCGTGCTCCTCACTGTACCGGCGTACACGTTCGACCAGCCCGGAATCGAGTTCAATGCTGAGCGTTTCCTTGGCCACGAGAGTCTCCTTGCATCGTTGTTCTCCTAACCATGCGTACAATCCGCACAGACGTCAACCACCGGACGCACGAACGGCCCCGCTCCCGTGAGCGAGGCCGTTTGCGCAGTTGCAGGCCGTAGCCTGTAACCTGTCCCCTGTAACCCGCAGTTGCGCAGTCCGCAGTTCCTCAGGTCCGCGCCCACTCCCCGTACAGCGGGAACCGGTCGCACAGCTCGCGCACCTCGCCGCGCACCGTGTCCGCGACCTTCTCGTCGTCGGGCGCGGTGATCACGCGGTCGATGAGGGCGGCGATGGTCTGCATCTCGGCCGTGCCCAGGCCGCGCGTGGTCAGCGCCGGCGTGCCGATGCGCACGCCGCTGGTGACGAACGGCGACTCCGTCTCGCCCGGGACGGTGTTCTTGTTGACGGTGATGCCGGCCCGGTCCAGCGACTTCTCCGCCACCTTGCCCGTGACGCCCTTGCTGCGCAGGTCCACCAGCAGCAGGTGGTTGTCCGTGCCGCCGGAAACGAGCGTGAACCCGCGCTCGGCCAGCCCCTCGCCCAGCGCCCGCGCGTTGGCGATCACCCGCCCGCTGTAGTCGCCGAACTCCGGGAGCAGCGCCTCGGCGAACGCGACGGCCTTGGCGGCGATCACGTGCATCAGCGGGCCGCCCTGGATGCCGGGGAAGATCTGCTTGTCGATGGCCTTGGCGTGCTCCGCACGGGACATGATCAGGCCTCCGCGGGGGCCCCGCAGCGTCTTGTGCGTGGTGGACGTCACCACGTCGGCGTACGGCACGGGGTTGGGATGGTGCCCCGTGGCCACCAGCCCGGCGATGTGCGCCATGTCCACCACCAGCTTGGCCCCGCACTCCTGGGCAATCTCGCCGAAGGTCTCGAAGTCGATCTGCCGGGGATAGGCGCTGGCACCGGCGACGATCACCTTGGGGCGCACCTGCATGGCCTGGTCGCGGAGCGCCGCGTAGTCGATGCGGTGGTCGTCGGGGCGAACGCCGTACGCCGCCACGTTGTACAGCCGCCCGCTGAAGTTCACGGGCGAGCCGTGCGTCAGGTGGCCGCCCTCGCTCAGGTTCATCCCCAGCATGGTGTCGCCGGGCTCCATCAGGGCGAAGAACACGGCCATGTTGGCCTGGGCCCCGCTGTGCGGCTGCACGTTGGCGTGCTCGGCGCCAAACAGCTGCAGCAGGCGCTCCTGGGCCAGCTTCTCCACCTCGTCCACCACCTCGCAGCCGCCGTAGTAGCGCTTGCCGGGGTAGCCTTCGGCGTACTTGTTGGTGAGCACGGAGCCCATGGCCTGCAGCACCGCCTGGGAGACGAAGTTCTCCGAGGCGATCATCTCCAGCTGGTGCTCCTGGCGCTCGGCCTCATGCACCAGCAGGCGGTGGATGTCGGGATCGGTCTGCTTCAGCGCGTCCATTCGATGTCTATCCGGCAGTTCGGGCGGTGTGCGCACGCGGGGATGATCCGGCGCCCCGAAACTACCCCGCCGCCCCCCCGGTGTCGAGAGCCGGCGGCCGGCGCGTGACCCGGCGGCGCGTCCGATCGTCTGTACGGCTCAGCACTTGCGAGTAGAGCGGCCGATCGCCTGGGGCGCGGCCCTCCGCATTCGCAGGCAGTAACAGGTGCCGTCCGTCCCCCGGGCCGCCGGCACGAACCCGACGTGGAGACATCCCATGAAGAACCTTCCCCGCCTGGGCGCCCTGGCGCTCGCCGTCATGCTTACGTCCGCCGCGTGCTCGTCCAACAACCGTGGCCTCGCGTATCCGGGCAGCGCACGGCCCAACGTCATCGACCGCAATGGCGACGGGTACGACGACCGCACCGGGGCGCGCATCAGCGGCAACCGCGACGGTGCGAACAAGAACAAGGACAAGGGCCGTCGCGACGAAGCCCGCTGCAACAACGGGAACGGCAATGGCAACGGAAACGGCCGCTGCCGCAACGGCAATCGCGGCCGCGGCAACGGGCGCGGCGACGAGTAGCCTGCCCTGAATCGGATGCACGAAGCGGCGGCGCGGATCCATTCCGCGCCGCCGCTTTCGTTTGTCCTCTTTCCAGTCCGCCGTCCGTCCACCTCTGAGGACGGTCCTCCGCCGGCTTCCTCCCGGAACCCGCGGCAACGGCGGGGGCGGCGGCCTCTGCGTTTCGCATCCGCGTTCGCCAAGCAGGCATCCAGCATCACCGGCGCGATGCCGTGTGAGGCACATCATCACCCGATCGCGTCGGTTGCGGCGCCTGCCCTCGCGCGGCAGCGGGCGCGTCCACCCCGGACCGAGGCCGGACGTTCGCCGCGGGCCGGGTGCCAAAAAGGACGCGATCAGGTGGATCCAGCAGCGCGGTCTTCCGCGCGCCGCTGCGAGGGGACGTGCCCCTTCCGAAAAACCGCGATGAACAGCGTCGCGGCGCCTGGATTCATCCCGGTCGAAGCCCCGCCGACGCAGCCGCGAGCAGCGGCCGATCCGCCCCTACGCGAGCGGGACGACCA
>DATING010000437.1:0-3611 GCA_035474555.1 Longimicrobium sp.
CCCGTCGCCGCATCGGCCCCCGCCGCCCCCGCCGCCCCCGCCGCGCCGACGCCCGCGTACTGCACCGCCGCGGCGTAGTCCGCGCCGAGCGGCTGAAGCCGCCGCAACAACAGCGGAAAGCCTCACAAACAGCGTGAGGCTTCACCAACGACCGCACGGACTCAGCGGATCAGCAAAGAGCCCGTCGAAGTCTACACCCCCTCCCACGCAGTTTGTGGGAGGGGGTGGACGAGCCTGAGCGAGGCCGGGGGAGGGCCCCACGCCGGCCCGCCTACGGATCTCAGCCGCCGCCGGTCCCCACGCCGGATTCGCCGCCCTCGCCGGACATCTCATCGTCCGACGGCACGTCCTTGCCGTCATCCACGCCCGAAGCGGCGCGGTCGCCGCCGCCCGCGCCCCCGCCGAATCCGCCCAGGTCGCCGCCGGGGTTGGCGCCCTGCGCGCTGCCGCCAAGCTCGCCGCCCTCGTGCGGCGCCGCGCCGCTGCCGCCGCTGCGCTCGCTCCGGCCGCCCATCCCCTGGCCCGGCTCGCCGCCGATCGGGTTTCCATCCTGTGCCATAGAAGAATCCTCCGCGTGGGGTGATCAAAAGGGCAGCGGAGGATTGCAAGTCGTTCGCCCGCCGCGTGGCAGCGGCTTGTATGCGAACCCCAGCGGCGACAGGTTACGGCGGATCGCATCTGTACTCGGCACTTGTCACTTGGCACTCGGCACTGCTTTGAAGACGGCGTTCGTCAGCCACGAGGATTCGTCCCGGCACGACACGGGGTGGAACCATCCCGACCACCAGGGCCGGCTGCCCGCCATCGTGCGCGCCGTGCAGCGCGACATGGTGGCGCTGTGGGAGCCGCTGCTGCAGCTGGAAGCCGTCCCCGCCACGGAGGCCGACCTGCTGCTCGTGCACACGCCGGCGCACGTGGCGCGCGTGCGGGACCGGGTGCTGGAGTCCGCGCGCGAGGAGCGGACGCTGGAGCTCGGCGGGGTGCCCGTCTCCGGCGCGTCGTGGGATTCCGCGCTGGCGTCTGCCGGTGCCGCGCTGACGGCCGTGGATGCGGTGCTGGACGGCGCCGCGCGCAACGCCTTCGTCCTCGCCCGGCCGCCGGGGCGCGGCGCGGCGGCGGATGCGCCCGGCGAGCACTCGCTCTTCAACACCGTCGCCATCGCCGCGCGTCACCTGCGCGCGCGACGGGGGATCGGGCGCGTGCTGGTGGTCGCGTGGGGCGCGCACGCACCCGCCGCCCTCGCGCGCCTGCTCGCGGAGGATGACGGCGTGCGGCTGATCTCCATCCACCAGCACCCGCTGTCCTTTCCCGATCCGCGCCCCGCGGACGGCGACGATCCGCCCGTCCCCGGCATCGCGCTCCCTCCCGGCAGCACCGGCGACGCGTTCGCCGCGGCACTCCGCGAGGCGCTGGATGCCGTCCCGCCGGACGAATCCCCCGAGTTCGTGCTGCTTTCCGCGGGGTTCGACATCCTGGCGGCGGATGCGAACGGTGCCCTGTCCGTGCACCCCGACGATGTGTACGCGATCACGACAGTGCTGCGCGAGTGGGCGGATGCGCGTGGCGGCGGCCGCCTCGTTTCCGTGCTGGAGGGCGGATACGCCGCCCCCGAGACGGCCCGCGCCGTCATCCAGCACCTCCACGCGCTCGCGGGGCTGGACCCGGCGTAGGGCAGGGTAGGCGCCGGGGCAGGGGGCGCGCGGTGGAGGGCGGAATTGGGCTGATGAGGATGCCGTGCGCGACAGGCGGACACCGAGCCCCCGGCGACTGAAGTCGCGGCACCGAAAACGTGATGTCGGCCTTCGCCGACGGGTCCGGCACAGGCGAGTGCCGTGCGGGATTGCGGCGCCCGAGCGGATGAGGTCGTGCGAGGACGGTGTGCCGTGGGTTGGGCGGGGATCCGTCCGCCGTTCTCCCTCCCCCACGCAGTTTGTGGGGGAGGGTCAGGGGGGGCACCCCGCCCGCGCTGGATCCCCGCCTCCGCGATGATGACCCCGTCGAAGTCTACACCCCCTCCCACGCAGTTTGTGGGAGGGGGTGGACGAGCCTAAGCGAGGCCGGGGGAGGGCCACAGCCCGTGCCGCGACGGGACTCCCCCCGCGCTCCACCCCCGCGTTCCCGCCCCCTCCCATCCCCTCCCGCCCCCTCGCGCCTCGCCGCGCCCGTGCCTACATTCGCGACGGACCGCTGTTCGGTCGCGGTGCCCGTTCATCATCCCCAGCCGCCCGGATCCGCCCATGCAGCACCCCGTCCGCATCGCCGCGCCGGCCCTCGCCGCGCTGCTCGCCGCCACCGCGCTCGGCGCGCAGGCCCCGCGCGTCCCCGACCAGGACCCGCGCGTGCGCCAGGCCCTGGAGCACGTGCGCGCCACGGAGCCGCAGACGGTCGAGGAGCAGATCGCCATCTGCCAGATCGAGGCGCCGCCGTTCAAGGAAGCCCGCCGCGCGGAGGACTTTCGCCGCCGGCTGGAGGCGCTGGGCCTGCGCAACGTGCGCATCGACTCCGTGGGCAACGTGATCGCGGAGAGGCCCGGCGAGCCGGGGGAGCCCGTCGTCGTCATCTCCGGACACCTGGACACGGTCTTTCCCGAGGGCACCGACGTCGCCGTCAAGCGCGAGGGCACCGTCCTGCGCGGCCCCGGCATCGGCGACGACTGCCGCGGGCTGACCATCGTCCTCGCCGTGGCGCGGGCGCTGGAGCAGGCGCAGGTCCGCACGCGCGGCACGGTGATGTTCGTCGGCACGGTGGGCGAGGAGGGGGCGGGCAATCTGCGCGGCGTGCGCCACCTGTTCGCCCGCGAGCTGGCGGGGCGCGTGGACTACTTCATCTCCGTGGACGGGACGGGGCTGGGGCTCACCAAGGACGCCGTGGGCAGCCACCGCTACTCCGTCACCTACCGCGGCCCGGGCGGCCACAGCTACGGCGACTTCGGCGCGCCCAACCCGGTGCACGCGCTCGGCCGCGCCATCGCGAAGATCAGCGACCTGCAGGTGCCCAGCGACCCGCGCGTCACCTTCAGCGTGGGCGTGGTGGAGGGCGGCACGTCGGTGAACTCCATCGCCATGACGGCGCGGATGGACGTGGACATGCGCTCCGTGAGCGCGCCGGCGCTGGACTCGCTGGACAACCGCTTCCAGGCCGCCATCCGCCAGGCGCTGGACGAGGAGAACGCGCGCTGGAGCCAGGGCGACCGGCTGACGATGACGGTGGACACCATCGGCATCCGCCCCGCCGGCGCGCAGGGCGACGACGCGGCGATCGTGCAGGCGGCGCGCGCGGCGGGGCGCTCGCTGGGCTTCGACGTGCCCGCCAGCGCCAGCAGCACGGACGCCAACATCCCCATCGCCCTCGGCATCCCGGCGGTGACCATCGACGGCGGCGGGCGGGGTGGCGGCGCGCACTCCCTGGGCGAGTGGTTCGATACGGCGGACAGCGACCTGGGCACCCAATGGGCGCTGCTCTTCGTCCTGACGCTGGCCGGCGTGCGCTAGCGGCTGCTGCGTTCCACGACGTCGATCACGCTCCCGCGCGTCTTCCGCACGGGAGCGTTGCGTTTCGGCGTCATGGTGATCATTATCAGACGATAAACGGAATAGATCGTGCGGTCGAGG
>DATING010000438.1:0-1923 GCA_035474555.1 Longimicrobium sp.
CCGAAGCCCTGGATGCCGTACGCGCCGGCCTTGTCCATGGGCTCGCGCGTATCCACGTACTGCTCGCGGGCGCGCGCATCCACGTCGCGAAAGCGCACCTTCACACGCTCCAGCGCGCTCTCCACGCGTCCCCCGTGCGCCACGGCCACGCCCGTGCACACCTCGTGTTCACGACCGGACAGGCGCGCCAGCATCTCCAGCGCGTGCTCGCGGTCGCGCGGCTTGCCCAGCACCTCGCCGTCACTCACCACGATGGTGTCGCTCCCCACCACCAGCGCATCCGGACGGCCGGCGGCAATGGCCAGCGCCTTTTCGCGCGACAGGCGCTCGGCGTGCTGTGGCGGCGTCTCGCCGGCCATGTAGCTCTCGTCCAGGTCCGCCGGGAGCGTCTGGAACATCAACCCCAGCCGGCCAATGAGCTCGGCGCGGCGGGGGGACTGCGACGCCAGCACCAGCGGGGGCGGCATCTGCGGATCGTCGATCGACATCGTTCTCAGCGTTCCAGGATCAGGGTGACGGGGCCGTCGTTCACCAGCTCCACGTCCATCATCGCGCCGAACTCGCCCGTCTGCACGGGGCGGCCGGTATCGCGCAGCATCTGCAGAAAGCGCTCGTACAGGGGGATGGCGACCTCCGGGCGCGCGGCTTCGATGAAGCTGGGGCGGCGGCCCTTGCGCGTGTCGCCGTACAGGGTGAACTGCGACACGACGAGCAATCCGCCGCCGACGTCCTCCACGGAGCGGTTCATCTTGCCGTCGTCGTCGGGAAAGATGCGCAGGCCCACGATGCGGTCGGCCATCCACGCGAGCGCATCGTCCGTGTCGCCGTCCGTGAAGCCGGCCAGGAGCAGGAGCCCGCGACCGATCTCGCCCGTGACGCGGCCCTCGACCGTCACCTTCGCGCGGGACACGCGCTGCAGGACGACGCGCATCAGTGCTTGACCCCGATCACTTCCACCATGGGCGGCGTGGCGAACCAGGCGGCGGGATCGGCGGCACGGGCGGCCCAGGTGGCGTCGAAAGCATCCACCTCGTCCTGCGTGAGGTATCCGCGCTCCACCAGGCCGGGGAGATAGTTGTCGAAGAAGGTGCGCGGCCACTGCCACAGCGCCGACCCCGGCCGCGCGATGCGGGCGATGGGCCGCAGGGAGACGACCTCCAGCCCGGCGTTCACCATCAGCCGCGGCAGCCGCGCGCCCACGTTGGGATCGCCGCCGCCGTCGCGCCACGAGCGGTCGATGGCGGAGATGCCGTGCCGGAACGCCGGGTGCTCGGGGGCCAGCTGCACGGCGGCGTAGCTGGAGTAGTCGTGGATGACGAGCCGGCCGCCGGGCTTGAGCGTCCGCGCGGCGCCCGCGATGACGGCGTCCGGGTGGCGGACAAAGGTGAGCACCCAGCGGGCGTACACGCCGTCGAAGTGGTCCGCCGGCAGGCTGAGCGCCTCGGCGTCCTGCACCTCGGCGGCAACGTTGGACACGCCCAGCGTGGCGACGAGCGCCTGCAGGTGGGCCACGAAGCGCGCGGACACGTCCACGCCCGTCACCCGTCCCGTGACGCCGACGAGGCGGGCAAGGTCCAGCGTGGCGTAGCCGGGGCCGCATCCCAGGTCCAGGACGTGGTGCCCCGGCCCGAACCCGCCGCGCTCCCACGCGGCGGCGGCCTCGGCGGCCCACACCTGGTGCTGAAAGCCCAGGCGGCGCAGCTCGTCGTCGTCCGTGCCCAGCAGGTACTCGTTGTCTTCGCGCATCGGTAGGGAAGCGATCGTGATCTGCCCGGCAGAACGAAGGGCGGGAAGATATACGGACGTGCGGGCGGGGGCGAGGATGGGAGATGATCGGCGAGAATCGGCGGGGATTCGTGCGCATCAGCCGGCACTCGTGCGCAGGCGGAGCGCCCCCCTCCCCGACCCTCCCCCACAAACTGC
>DATING010000439.1:0-2376 GCA_035474555.1 Longimicrobium sp.
CGCTTGCCGACCGTGGTGGGCTGCGCCGGCTGAAAGTGCGTGAAGCCCAGCGTGGGCAGGTCGCGGTGCGTGCGCGCGAAGCCGGCCAGGTTGGCGACCGCCGCCACGATGCGCCTCGCCACGAGCTTGAGCGCCTCGCGGTGCTGGATGAGGTCGGTGTTGTCGCCCACGTACGCGCTGGTGGCGCCCAGGTGGATGATGGCGCGCGCCTCCGGTGCCTGCTCGCCCAGGTGATGGACGTGCGCCATCACGTCGTGCCGCAGCTGCTTTTCCAGCTCGCCGGCGCGCTTGAGGTCGAAGTCGTCCAGGTGGGCGCGGATGGCGCTGATCGCCGCGTCCGGGATGGGCAGCCCCAGCTCCTGCTCCGCCTCCGCCAGGGCCAGCCACAGCTTGCGCCACGTGGTGAACTTGAACTTGGGGGAGAAGATGTACGACATCTCCGCCGAGGCGTACCGCTCGTTCAGCGGATTGGAATATCGGTCCATGGACATCGGTCTGCGTTCTCGAAGATGATGCGCCGCCCGGCCACGGCCCCTGCGAACACCGGCCTTGCTGCACCGTCGCGCGCCCCGGCCCCCCCCGGCGAATGAATTCGCGGCAATGACCCCGCGATGTCCGCCTGCGCGGACAGATCGTGCCACGGCCGGTGCCGGTGTCCTGGCCGGCTCCCGTCCCAAAAGCAGTTCAACCTCCCCCCAGGGGTTTTTGGGGGAGGTGCGAGCCTCGGCGAGCGGTGGGGGCGCCTCGGGCTCGCCTCCTCCGCACAGATCCGCTTCGGTCGGCGCCTACGGCACCAGCTGCGGCCCGCGCCGGCGCGGCGGCCTGGTCCCCGCATCCGCGGGATAGCTCACGGAGGTCAGGAACAGGCCCTCGGGCGGGGCAGGGGAGCTGGTCTCCACGCCTTCCGCGCCCCCGAGCAGCTGGTCGAACACCTCCGGCTCGCGCTGTCCCAGTCCCACGTCCACCAGCGTGCCTACCAGGTAGCGCACCATGTGGTGCAGGAACCGGTTGGCGGTGATGTGGAACTCCAGCCCGATCCCCTCCCACGGCGCCCACCGCGCCTCGTGCACCGTGCAGCGGTCGCCGCGCTCCTCCTGGCCGGCCTTGGCGAACGCCTTGAACGAGTGGTCGCCCACGATGCGCTCCGTCGCGCGCTCCATCGCCAGCAGGTCCACCGGGCGCACCAGCGGCCAGCACCAGGGCGCGCGGAACGGCGAATCCGCCTCGCTCGCCAGCCCGATGCGGTAGATGTACGACCGCGAGGTGGCGTCGTAGCGCGGATGGAAGTACGGCGGCGCCTGCTCCGCGTCGGCCACCCACACGTCGTCGGGGAGCAGCGCGTTCATGGCGCGCCGCAGGGCGTGCGGCGTCCAGCGCAGGGGCACGTCGGCGGCGGCCACCTGCCCGGTGGCGTGCACGCCGCGGTCCGTGCGCCCGCTGCCGATGACGGCGCAGGGCCCGTTGGTGAGCTTGGCGAGCACGCGCTCCAGCTCCCCCTGCGCGGTGCGCTGGTCCGGCTGGACCTGCCAGCCGTGGAAGCTGCGGCCGTCGTAGTGGACGGTGAATCGGATGCGGTGCCGGTCGGTCGCCATGGGGCGCGAAGTTAGTGGGATGCGCGCGCGCGCGGAAGTGCTGGACGGAGGGAACGGGACGGAAGTGCGGAAGTGCGGAAGTGCGGACGGCCCTTTGATCCCGAGCCTTGATTTCTCATTCCGTGAATGCGCGGTCCCCGATCGGTTCATGGGATTGATCGTGCATCCCTTGACTTCAAGTGCGCTTGAAGGTGTAGCCTTGGATCGGGATGGATACCGATCACCAGCCAGGGGTGGGGATGATGAGCACGGGAACGGTGCGGCAGCGGATCACGGACGAGGTGACCGCCTGGCCGGGAGTGGAGGCGGGGACGGGGTCGCGCGGGGAGTTCTCCTTCACCTACGGGCGGCGCGAGATCGGCCACCTGCACGGCGACCGCGTCGCGCACTTCGGATTTCCGGCGGACGTGGGGGCCCAGCTCCGCGCCGAGGGACGGGTCGGGCCGCACCCCGTGGCGCCGAACTCCGTGAAGATGGCCGCGCGGATGATGGAGAACGACGACGACGTGCGGGACGTCATCTCGATGATGCGCATGAACTACGACCGCTTGGTGGCCCGGCTCGGGGCAGGGGAAGCCGCGGAATCGGGGAGTCCCGTCTCACAGAGTTAGATCGGCGGATGGGCGAGCGCCCCCCTCCCCGACCCTCCCCCACAAACTGCGTGGGGGAGGGAGGTGGAGCGGGGGAGTACCGTCGCGGCAGGCGGCCTGTGGCCCTCCCCCGGCCTCGCTTAGGCTCGTCCACCCCCTCCCGCAAACTGCGCGGGAGAGGGTGTACACCCCAG
>DATING010000440.1:0-2048 GCA_035474555.1 Longimicrobium sp.
GCAGTTTGTGGGGGAGGGTCGGGGAGGGGGGCGCTCCGCCCGCGACCGGTCCGTGCCTCACCCGGCGGAAACCGGTGCCGCTCCGCCCCGTGCAGATTTTCCGCCTACCCGTCGGTTCCCGCCCCCGCCCGCGCGAACGCACGCGGCAGCACGCGGCGCACGAGCACGTTCGTCAGGTGGCGGCGGTACTCGGCGCTGGCGTGGATGTCGCCGGGCGGGTCCACGTCGCGCTGGCTGGCGGCGTCGGCGGCGGCGCGGACGGCATCCTCCGTGGGATGCTGGCCGATGAGCGCGGCGGCGGCCTCGCGGGCCAGCAGCGGCGCATCGCCCACGCCGAGCAGCGCGATGCGGGCGGCGGTGCAGCGGCCGTCCTCATCCACCTCCACCGCCGCGGCCATCCCCGCCAGCGCGTAGTCCCCGTGGCGCCGCGAGATCTCGTCGAACGCCCAGCCCGTGCGCGGCGGCGCGGTGGGGATCTCCACCTCCGTCAGCATCTCGTCCGCCTCCAGCGCCGTGCCGAACAGCCCCGTGAAGAAGTCGGATGCCGCCACGGCGCGGGTGCCGTTGGGGCCGCGCAGGTAGAGCGTGGCAGACAGGGCCAGCATCACCGCGCCCACCTCGCCGGCCGGGTCCGCGTGCGCGATGCTGCCGCCGACGGTGCCGCGGTTGCGGATCTGCGCGTGCGCCACAAAGGGCAGCGTCTCGGCCAGCAGCGGCGCGTGCGCGGCCACCAGCGCGTTGCGTTCCGCCGTCGCCTGCCGCGTCATGGCGCCGATGCGCAGCACCGCGTCCGCCTGCGCGACGTAGTCCAGCGGGCGGATGCGATTGAGGTCGATGAGCACGGCCGGCTGAGCCAGGCGAAAGTTCATCGCCGGCACCAGGCTCTGCCCGCCGGCCAGCAGCTTGGCGTCGTAGCCGTGCTCCGCCAGCAGGGCCAGCGCCTCGTCCGTGTCGTCCGGGCGGTGGTATTCAAAGGCGGCGGGCTTCATCGGCGCGCGGGCTCCGGCGACAGGCCGCGCCCCCGCACCATCCGCCCCACGATGCCGCCGTTCAGCAGCCGGACGGCCAGCCATCCCAGGAGCGCGGCGACCAGGATCTCGCCGGCGGACCATTGCCACGGCGGTGGCGCGAAAGGAAACACCCCCGTCCTGTCCGACATCGCCGCCGGATCGGAGACCCAGCCCAGCGTGGAGCTCAGCAGCAGGTACGCCGAGACGGCGATGATCAGTCCGAGCAGGGTCCGCATTCGTCTCCGGGGGTTCACGTGGGGCCGGCGGCGAGGCGCGCTTCGAGTTCCTTGTTGAGCGCGTCCAGGCCCTGCTTGGTCATCATCTTCGCCACCTGGTCCAGCAGCCGCTGCCCCACGCTGGCCACCTTGCCGCCGATGGAAAGGTCCGCGTGGTAGCGCATCCGCGTGCCCTCCTCCACCGCGTCCAGGTTCACGTTGGCCAGCCCGCGGGTGAAGCCCAGCGCGCCCTTGCCATCCACCTGCATCACATAGCTTTCCGGCTCCACGGGCTCGCGGATGGCCACGGCGAGCGACCACTCCGCCGCCGTCACGGGCCCCACGCCGATGCGGATGACGCCCTCGTACGTGCCCTCGCCCGTGCGGACGAGCTTGCGCGCGCCGGGCATGGCCTTGGCCAGCACCTCGGGATCCTGCAGCAGGTCCCACACGGTCTGGCGCGGGCCGTTGAACGTGTGCTCGCCGTCTACGATCATCGAGCCGATGGGGTGCGGGTGGATATCATCCTGCAAACCTGGATCGTGCGGCCTGCAACACCGGTTCGTGCTGCCCGTCGAACCGATCTCGTGCCGAGAGTTCGTGCCGTGCCGAGAGTTCGTGCCGTGCCCCCTGCAGAGCGAATTCATTCGCTCTGTCCCGCCTGCCGCCCCGATCCGCCGATCAATCCGCCGCTACCGGCTCCGCGCCGATGGGCTCGTCGCGGCGGTCCGCGGGACCGGCATCGCGCAGCAGCTCGAAGAGGCGGTTGGGGCTCAAGGGGATCTCGCGGATCTCCAGCGCCAGGTGCGGCAGCGCGTCTTCC
>DATING010000441.1:0-4551 GCA_035474555.1 Longimicrobium sp.
CTGTGGTTCGTGGACCGGCTGGAGCCGGGGAGCGCGGCGTACAACACGCCCGCCGCCCTGCGGCTGCTGGGCCGGCTGGACCGGGGCGTGCTGGCCCGCAGCCTGGACGAGCTGGTGCGCCGCCACGAGACGCTGCGCACCTCCTTTCCCATGGTGGACGGCGAGCCCGTACAGGCCGTGGCCCCCGCCGGGCCCCGCCCCCTGCCGCTGGTGGATCTGGCCGGCCTGCCGGCGGTGGCGCGGGAGGACGAGGCCCAGCGGCTGGTGCGCGCCGAGGCCCAGCGCCCGTTCGACCTGGAGCACGGGCCGCTGCTGCGCGTGACCCTGCTGCGGCTGGCGGACGAGGAGCACGTCGCGCTCTTCACCGTGCACCACGTGGTCTCCGACGCGTGGTCCATCCGCGTGCTGGTCGGCGAGCTCACGGCGCTGTACAGCGCCTTTTCCCGCGGCGCGCCCTCGCCCCTCGCCGAGCTCCCCGTGCAGTACGCGGACTACTCGCTGTGGCAGCGCGAGCGCGTGTCGGGCGCCCTGCTGGAGGAGCAGCTGGCGTACTGGCGCGGCGTGCTGGCCGGCGCGCCGCCCGTGCTGGAGCTGCCCACGGACCGCCCCCGGTCCCCGTGGCCGGACCCCGCGGGCGCCATCGCCACCCTCACCCTCCCGGCCACGCTGGGCCGCGCGCTCGCCGAGCTGTCGCAGCGCGAGGGCGCCACGCTGTTCATGACCATCATGGCCGCGTGGCAGCTGCTGCTGGGCCGCTGGGCGGGGCAGGACGACGTGGTGGTGGGCACCCCCATCGCGAATCGCACGCGGCGCGAGGTGGAAGGGATCATCGGCCTGTTCGCCAACACGCTGGCCCTGCGCGCGGACCTCTCCGGCGATCCGACCTTCCTCCAGCTGCTGGCGCGCGTCCGCGAGACCACGCTGGGCGCCCACGCGCACCAGGACCTGCCCTTCGAGCGGCTGGTGCAGGAGCTGGACGTGGACCGCGACGCCGCCTCGTCGCCGCTGTTCCAGGCCATGCTCGTGTTCGGCTCCGTGCAGGGGGACGAGACGCCGCGGATGGGCGACGTGGAGACCGTGCCCGTGGAGATCGCCACCGGCGCCGCCATGTTCGACCTGCTGGTGACCCTGAGCGAGCGGGCGGGCGTCATCGAGGGGGTGCTGGAGTACCGCACCTCGCTCTTCGACGCGGCCACGATGGACCGGCTGCTGGGCCACTACCGCATGCTCCTGGAAGCCATCGCGGCGGATCCCGCCCGGCGCATCTCCGCCCTCCCGCTCCTCACGTCGGCCGAACGCGAGCAGGTGGTCACGGGGTGGAACGCGACGGAGACGCCGTATCCCGCGGACGCGTGCGTCCATGACCTGTTCACGCACGCCGCGGCGCGGATGCCGGACGCGGCCGCCGTCGTCTTCGCCGGCGGCAGCCTGTCGTTCGGGGCGCTGGACGCGGCGTCCAACCGCCTCGCGCGCTACCTGCGCGGCCGTGGCGTGGGGCCGGAGACGCGCGTGGGCATCTGCCTGGAGCGCGGGCCGGAGATGATGGTCGCCGTCCTGGGCGTGCTCAAGGCGGGGGGCGCCTACGTCCCGGTGGACCCCGCGTATCCCGCGGAGCGCATCGCCTGGATGCTGGGCGATTCCGCCGCGCCCGTGCTCCTGACGGATTCCACGGTCGCCGCCCGGCTGCCGTCCACCGGCGCGCGGCTGGTGCGGATGGACGCGGACGCGGCCGCCATCCAGGCGGAGAGCGACGCGCCCCTCGCGCCCCTCGCCGGGCCGGACAACCTGGCGTACGTCATCTACACGTCCGGATCCACGGGGCGGCCCAAGGGCGTGGCCATGCCGCACCGCCCGCTCGTGAACCTGCTGGCGTGGCAGGAGCGGGAGTGGATGTACCCGTCCTCGTCCGCCACCCTGCAGTTCACCACGCTCTCGTTCGACGTCTCGTTCCAGGAGATCTTCTCGGCCTGGCTCTCCGGCGGCCCCCTTGTGCTGGTGTCGGAGGACGAGCGGCGCGACTTCGAGATCGTGCTGCGGCGGCTGGAGACGGACGGCATCCAGCGCATCTTCCTTCCCTACGTGGCCCTGCAGCACCTGGCGGACCTGGCGGCGGAGCGGGGGATCGCTCCCCGCGGCCTGCGCGAGGTGCAGACGGCGGGCGAGCAGCTGCGGGTGACGGATGCCATCCGCCGCTTTTTCACGGAGACGGGCGCGCGGCTCAGCAACCAGTACGGCCCCACGGAATCGCACGTGGTCACGGCGCAGCCGCTGCCGGCGGACCCCGCGCGGTGGCCCCTGCTGCCGGCGATCGGCACGCCCATCGCCAACGCGCGGACGTACGTGCTGGAGACGGGCGGCGAGCCCGCGCCGGTCGGCGTGCCGGGGGAATTGCTGCTGGGCGGCGTGTGCCTGGCGCGCGGCTACCTGGGCCGCCCGGCGCTCACGGCGGAGCGTTTCGTCCCCGATCCCTTCGGCGCGGCGCCGGGCGCGCGCGTGTACCGCACGGGCGACCGCGCGCGATGGCGGCCGGACGGCACGCTGGAGTTCCTGGGCCGCGCGGACGACCAGGTGAAGGTGCGCGGCTACCGCATCGAGCCGGGGGAGGTGGAGGCCGCGCTGGAGTCGCACCCCGCCGTGCGCGAGGCCGTCGTCGTGGTCCGCGAGGACGTGCCGGGCGACCGGCGGCTGGTGGGCTACACGGTCCTGGCGCCGGGCGCGGAGGCGGAGCCGGCGGGGCTGCGCGCGCACCTGGCGGACCGGCTGCCGGAGTACATGGTGCCCGGCGCGCTCGTGGTGCTGGACGCGTTCCCCCTGACCCCCAGCGGCAAGGTGTCGCGCCGGGACCTTCCCGCGCCGGAGATCCGCGTGGAGGACGAGGGCGACGCGGAGGTGAGCTCCATGGTGCAGGAGGTGGTGGCGGACACCTTCGCGGAACTGCTGGGCATTCCGCGCGTGGGCCTCCGCGACAACTTCTTCAACCTGGGCGGGCACTCGCTGCTGGCCACGCGGCTGGTGTCGCGGATGCGCGAGTCGCTGGGCATCGAGCTCCCCCTGCGGGCCGTGTTCGACACGCCCACGGTGGAGCGGCTGGCCGAGCAGGTGGAGCGGCTCCTCCGCGAGGACGGGGAGGACGCGGTGCCGCCGCTCGTCCCCGTGCCGCGGGAGGGCGCGCTGCCGCTCTCCTTTTCCCAGCAGCGGCTGTGGTTCATCGACCAGCTGGAGCCGGGGAACGCCGCCTACAACCTTCCCTACGCGCTGCGGCTGCACGGGCCGGTGGACGGCGACGCGCTGGAGCGCAGCCTGTCCGAGATCGTCCGCCGGCACGAGTCGCTGCGCACGCGCTTCGTGAGCGTGGACGGGCAGGCGGCGCAGGTCATCGATCCTCCCACGCCGGCCCGTCTCGTCCGCGTGGACCTGTCGGACCGGCCGGCGGCGGAGCGCGAATCCGCCCTCCTGGCGCTGGCGACGGACGAGGCCCTGCGCCCGTTCGACCTGGCGGCGGGCCCGCTGCTGCGGAGCACGCTCGTGCGGCTGGGCGAGGAGGACTACGCGCTCCTCTTCACGCTGCACCACATCGTCAGCGACGGCTGGTCCACGGCCATCCTGGTGCGGGAGATCGGCGCGTTCTACGCCGCGTTCGCGGAGGGCCGGACGGCGTCGCTCCCGCCACTCCCGGTGCAGTACGCGGACTACGCGGTGTGGCAGCGCGAGTGGCTGCGGGGCGAGGTGCTGGAGGCGCAGGTGGCCTACTGGCGCGAGCGCCTGGCCGGCGCGCCGCCCGTCCTGGAGCTCCCCACGGACCGCCCCCGGCCCTCGGTCGCGGGCGCGGCGGGGATGCGGCGGCGCTTCCACCTGCGCCCGGAGACGTCGGACGCCCTGCGCGCCCTGGCCCGCGCGGAGGGGGCGACGACGTTCATGACGCTGCTCGCGGGGTGGCAGGCGCTGCTGTCGCGCTACGCGGGGCAGGCGGAGGTGGTCGTGGGGACGCCGATCGCCGGGCGGTCGCGGGGGGAGACGGAGGGGCTGATCGGCTTCTTCGTCAACACGCTCGTCCTGCGCGCGGACGTGGGGGCGGCGGATGGATTCCGCGACCTCGTCCAGCAGGTGCGCGAGAATACGCTGGGGGCGTACGCGCACCAGGACGTCCCCTTCGAGCGGCTGGTGGAGGAGCTGGCGCCGGAGCGTCACCTGGGGCACTCGCCCCTGTACCAGGTGATGTTCGACCTGGTGGCGGAGGAGGCGGCCGGCACGCTGAACGCCCTGGGCGGGGCGCGGACCGCGCCGCTGGAGAGCGCGGAGACGGCCGTGAAGTCCGACCTGATGCTCACCCTGCACGACGACGGGCACGGCCCCCTGGAGGGCGTGCTTCTGTACCGCACGGAACTGTTCGACGCGGACACGATGGAGCGCATGATGGCCCATCTCGCCGTGCTGCTGGATGCCGTCGCCGCCGATCCCGACGCGTCGCTCGCCGAAATCCCCCTGCTGACGGCGGAGGAGCGCCGGATGCTGGACGGGTGGAACGCCACGGACCGCGGCTACCCGGCGGAC
>DATING010000442.1:0-2031 GCA_035474555.1 Longimicrobium sp.
ATCCCAAGAAGGACCGCCACGCCAAGTTCATCCCGAAGATCAGCGTGAGCGAGCTGAACGCGCTGGACCTGGACGACGTCGTCGTCGAACGCGCCGTGCTGGAGATCATGCCCAACGCCGAGAACCGCCGCAGCATCCAGATCATCAACGGCCTGGTGCCCGGCAACCTGACCCGCGCGCTCAACGGCGAGCCCGTCGGCACCATCATCACCGCGGACTGAGCCATGACCGACTCCATTCTCGACGCGCCGCGGGCCGACCGGCGCCATCACGTGGATTCCATGCTGATGCGCGAAAGCCTGCTGGACAAACAGGTGATGGCCTCCACGGAATCGCCCGTCGTGCGGATGCTTCCCAACGTGCACGTGGTCAAGATCGGCGGGCGCTCCATCATCGACGCGGGCAAGTCGCTCACGTATCCCGTGGTGGAAACGCTGGGCACGATGCTGGGGAACGGCACCAAGCTGATCCTGGGCGTGGGCGGCGGGGTGCGCAGCCGGCACGTGTTCTCCATCGGCATCGACCTGGGCCTGCCGACGGGGGTGCTGGCGCAGGTCTCCGTGGCGGACGCGCTGGGCAACGCGCACATCCTGGGGACGCTGCTGTCGCCGTACGGCGTCGTCGCCATCCCGCCCGAGATCTTTGGCCACCTGCTGCCGCTGTTCATCCACTCCGCGCCGGGGGTGATCTTCAACGGCGTGCCGCCCTACTCGCTGTGGGAGCACCCGCCGCACATCGGCCGCATTCCGCCGCACCGCACGGACGCGGGATGCCTGATCCTGGGCGAGTGCTTCGGCTGCGCGTCCGTCACGCTGGTCAAGGACGTGGACGGGCTGTACACGGAGGACCCGCGCGAGAACCCGTCTGCGGCGTTCATCGACAGCATCGGGGCGCGGGAGCTCAAGAAGCGCGCGCTGAAGTCGCTGCCGTTCGACGAGGTGCTGCCGGACGTGCTGCTGAACGCGCGGCTGGTGAAGCAGTTCCAGGTGGTGAACGGGCGCGATCCCGACCGCATCGCGGCCGCCGTGCGCGGGGAGCATGCCGGGACCATCGTCTACGCGGACTGAGCCGGCGGTCCACGCGCGCGGCGTCGTCCGCACCTTCGCGGGAGGCGTGCGCGCGCTGGCCGGCATCGGCCTGGACGTCCCGGCGGGCCAGTTGGTGGGGCTGATCGGGGCGAACGGGTCGGGAAAGAGCACGCTGCTGCGCGTGCTCTTCGGCGTCGTGCGGGCGGAGGCGGGGACGGTGCGCGTGCTGGGGATGGACCCGCGCCGCGACGGGGCCGCCGTGCGCGCGCGGGCCGCGTTCGCCGGGCAGGACGCCGCGCTGGACGGGGAGATGACGGGGCGCGAGACGCTGCGCCTGTTCCACGCCCTGCGCGGGCTGCCGGCGTCCGGCCGGGCGGTGACCATCGATGGCGTGGTGGATGGATACGGATTGGCGCCGTTCGTGGACCGGCGCGTGGGCACGTGGTCCGGCGGGCAGCGGCAGCGGCTGCACCTGGCCTTGGAGGCGATGCACGCCCCCGCCCTGCTGCTGCTGGACGAGCCAACGTCGAATCTCGATCCCGACGGCCGGCGCGACCTGTGGCGGCGCGTCACGGCGTGGCGGGACGAGGGGCGGACGATCCTCCTCGCCACGCACGACCTGGCGGAGGTGGCCGCGCACTGCGACCGCGCGCTGCTGCTGCACGGCGGCCGGCTGATCGCGGATGATGCGCCGTCCTCGCTCGTCGCCGCGCACGGCCGCGCGCGCGCCGTCGTCACGCTGGACCGCGAGCCGGGCGAGGAGGTGCACGGCATCGGCCCCGTGCTGGCACGGCTGCCGGACGTGAACGACGTCAGCGTGGCCGGGCGCACGGTGACGGTGTGGCGCGACGCGCATCCGCAGGGCGTCGATCCGGTGCCGGAAGTGCTGGCGTCGCTGGGATTCGGCGCCGTGGCGTACGCGCGGCATGCGCCGGACCTGGCGGACGCGTATTTTCGGCTCACGGGGCAGCCGTGGAGCGTGTCGGATGCGGCGGATGGACCG
>DATING010000443.1:0-1989 GCA_035474555.1 Longimicrobium sp.
GTGCAGACTCGCCGAATGCGGGGCAAGGCGCGTGCGGGGAGGGGGATGGCGGGCACCCGGCTGGACCCCTCACCCCCCGGCCCCCTCTCCCGCACTGCGACCCAGATGCACCCGTCGAGTCTCCGGCGAGTGCGGGAGAGGGGGAGACCTTCCGTCGCGGGACCTGCTCGACCACCATGCGCAGGACTCTGCACGCCAACAACCCCTCCCCCGAAGTTGGGGGAGGGGGCGCCGCCCGTCGCGAGGAACGAGCAAAGGTCCGGCGGGGGAGAGGGCCCCGATGCCCGTCCCCCGTGGTGGACATTTGGACGGGGAGTTCCGTGACCGCGCTTCTACAAACACGTGATCTTCGACCTGTCAGGAAACAACCGTGTCGCGCGTTGTACGGGTGGATGGCGAGCAGGGATGGCGAGTTACAGCCAACGAACGGAACACCCGCGGCCCTTCGCGGAAACGAACGATCGTTCGGCACGGAAATCGCTGATGTACGGTGCAGGTCGCACCGGACGGCGCGCCACGAACTCCTTATAGGGAGGCGCATATTCGCACCTTGGGTGTCGGTTTGATTGCCCTCGCGGCCATCGTGGCTAGCCTGTCCGTCGTGAAGGGGCGCCAGGAAGAAGAGGCGCGTCCACAGGAAGGCGAAAAGCGGCCGCAGCACTTGCCCGCGTCGTCCAGCGTAAACCTGGACCAGCTCCGCGCGGCCGGGATGTAATCCGGCCCGCACACGCAGGCGCTCCGCTTTCCGGGGCGCGGATGTCTCCCAGTGAGACGTCCGCGCCCCGTGTCTTTTTATCCCGGCTCCGCCGCAGTCTGACACGAGGCGCACATCGTTTTCCCCAGCGGATCACCCCTCCTTACCGCATCCGCGGGGGGACCTGTCCGCTCGTGAGGTCAGTGCACCGTATCCGCCCCTCCACAGTCCCTGGAGGCCGAATCGGCGGCTGCACCAGCGCCGGGGGCGGAATCATCCGCTCCTCACCCCCTCGCTTCGCTGGCGTCCCGATCCGTCTTCACGTCGTCCATCCCCCCTTCTGCGATCCATTTGCGCGTGACGGGGTGCAATGGCACTCCATGGCTGTAATGAACGAAAGTTCCTGAATTTTCATGCGATTCCATCTGCTACACGCCACTGCGACGCGCATCCTCTTTGTTTGCAGCAGAATGCAAGCAACCATGCGGGTTTTTGGCACGGCGACATGTGGAAAACACACATCTTCAATTGACACAACACGTTAGCCCGCGTATCTTGGATAAGCATGTTGAATGACCCGAGCAGGGAAGACGCGGCAGATCGGGTACTGGCGCGGTCGGAACTGCGAAGACAGGAGACAGATGTTGGATCCCAACGAGAGCCCTTCGCCGCGCCGCGTTACGCGCCGTGCCGCCCCGCTGCGAAATGACTTCCGTTCGCTCGCCAGGTCCCGCCCCGTGCAGGCGCTGCTGCTTTCCGTGGCCGTTGCGCAGGTGGTGGTGACGGCCACCGGCACCGGTCCCACGGGTGCCGATGGCAAGACCCGGCAGGGCGTGGTGCAGTCCGCCCTCTCCGACGCGGCGCTGCGGATGTCGCCCGTCCAGGCGAAGGCGCCGCTCCCCGAGAGTGCCGAGGCCCTGGCGGTGGAGTACCGCGCCAAGGGCTACACGGTGCCGGACGATCTGGCCGCCAAGATCTACGAGGCCGCCGTGCGCCACGAGATCGACCCGAGCATCGCGTTCGGGCTGGTGCGCACGGAGAGCGAGTTCAAGGACTACGCGACGAGCCGCGTGGGCGCGGTGGGGCTTACGCAGCTGATGGTGCCCACGGCCCGCTGGTTCAAGCGCGACGCCACCGTGGCGGACCTGCGCGACAGCGAGACCAACCTGGAGATCGGCTTTCGCTACCTGAACGAGCTGATCGACCGGTACGAGGGCAACGTGGAGCTGGCCCTGACCGCCTACAACCGCGGCACCGGCACCGTGGACCGCGTGCTGGAGCGCGGCGGCGACCCG
>DATING010000444.1:0-5376 GCA_035474555.1 Longimicrobium sp.
CCGTCCCCTGGCCGGCTTTCTCGCCCCGCCCCCGGGAGAGGACGCGCAGCCGGCGTTCGGCATGACGCTGCGGGACGGCGCCGCCCGGCAGTCCGCCGGGGTCGTGACCCGGGGCGGCGCGGCCATGCCCGTGGAGTACGCCGCCGCGGCCGTCGTGGAGGGAGGACGAATCACCGGCGCGGCCGTCACCCTGCGCGAGCCGGCACCCCGCGACCGCCGCGCGGACACGGCGGCCAACGAGCGCGAGCGGCTGGAAGAGCGGCTGAACGAGCGCACGCGGCGCATCCTGGAAAGCATCACCGACGCCTTCTTTGCCCTGGACAACCAGTGGCGCTTCACCTGGCTGAACGACGAGGCGGAGCACCTGCTGGCGCGCACCCGCGAGGAATTGATGGGGCGCGGCATCTGGGACGAGTTCCCCGCCGCCGTGGGCACCCTGTTCCAGGAGGAGTACGAGCGCGCTGCCCGCGAGCAGCAGCCCGTGCAGTTCGAGGCGTACTACCCGCCCCCCCTGGACGCGTGGTACGAGGTGCGCGCGTATCCATCCGACGACGGGCTGTCCGTCTACTTTCAGAACATCAACGAGCGAGTGGCCACGCAGCGGGCCCTGCAGGAAAGCGAGGAGCGCTACCGGTCGCTCACCGAGGCGTCGTCGGCCATCGTGTGGCGCACGCCGGCCAGCGGCGAGTTCAGCGGCGAGCAGCCGGGGTGGAGCGCCTTCACGGGACAGGGGCCGGACGGGTACTCGGGGATGGGGTGGATGGCGTGCGTGCACCCCGACGACCGCGCGCACACGGCGCAGGCGTGGACGCGGGCGCTGGAGACGCGGGGACTGTACGAGACGGAGCACCGCCTGCGCCGCGCGGACGGCGAGTACCGCGACATGTGGGTGCGGGCCGTGCCCGTGCTGCACGCGGACGGCTCCCTGCGCGAGTGGGTGGGCGTGCACACGGACGTCACGGACGAAAAGCGGGTGGAGGCGGCGCTGCGCCGCAGCGAGGAAAGCTACCGGTTTCTCGCCGACACCATCCCCCAGCTGGTGTGGACCACGCTGGCGGACGGCTACCACGAGTACTACAACCGCCGCTGGTACGAGTACACGGGCCTGAGCTACGAGGAAACGCGCGGCACGGGGTGGAACGACGTGCTGCACCCCGACGACAAGGACCGCGCCTGGGAGCGGTGGAAGCACTCGCTGGACACGGGCGATCCGTACTCCATCGAGTACCGCTTCAAGGGGAGCGACGGCCAGTTCCGCTGGTTCCTGGGGCAGGCGCTCCCCTTTCGCGACGACGACGGGCAGATCCTGCGCTGGTTCGGCACCTGTACCGACATCCACGACCAGAAGCGGGCGGAGGAAGAGCGCGAACGGCTGATCCGCGACCTCGAGACCAGCAACCGCGAGCTGGACCAGTTCGCCTACGTGGCCTCGCACGACCTCAAGGCGCCCCTGCGCGGCATCGCCAACCTGTCCGAGTGGATGGAGGAGGACCTGGGCGTCCGGCTGGACGGCGAGGCGCGCAAGCACATGGACCTGCTGCGGGGGCGCGTGCACCGCATGGAGGGGCTCATCGACGGCATCCTGCAGTACTCCCGCGCGGGCCGCGTGCGCGACGCGGCGGAGCCGGTGGACACGGGCCCGCTGCTGGCGGAGGTCGTGGACCTGCTCGCGCCCCCGCCCGGGATCGAGATCCGGGTGATGGAGGGGATGCCCACGGTGCTGGCGGAGCGGCTGCCCCTGCAGCAGGTGTTCATGAACCTGGTGGGCAACGCGGTCAAGTACGGCGCCGCGGAGCACCCGCGCATCACCGTGCGGGCGGACGCCGACGAGGCGGGCGGATGGGTGTTTGCCGTGTCCGACAACGGTCCGGGAATTGCCCCCGCGTACCACGAGCGCATCTTCGGAATCTTTCAAACGCTGCAGCCCCGCGACGCGGTGGAAGGCACGGGAATCGGCCTTTCCCTGGTGCGCAAGATCGTGGAAAGCCGCGGCGGACGGGTGTGGGTGGAGTCGGCGGAGGGCGCCGGCGCCACCTTTCGCTTTCACTGGCCGCGCGTGCAGGGCGGCGGGGCATGAGATCGAGCATGGTGAACATCCTCCTGGTGGAGGACGACGAGGTGGACGTGATGAACGTGCGCCGCGCCTTCCAGAAGAACGACATCAAGAACCCCCTCTGGGTGGCCGCCAACGGCGTGGAGGGGCTGGAGATGCTGCGCAGCGGCCAGGTTCCCCGCGACCGCCGCCTCGTCCTGCTGGACCTGAACCTGCCGCGGATGAACGGCATCGAGTTCCTGCGCGAGCTGCGCGCGGACCCCGTGCTGCGCCTGACCCCGGTCGTCGTGCTGACGACGAGCGACGACGAGCGCGACCGGGTGAACGCGTACGACCTGAACGTGGCGGGCTACATCCTCAAGCCCGTGACCTTCAAGGCGTTCGTGGAGGCCATGGCCACCCTGGACAAGTACTGGACGCTGGTGGAGTACCCCTGAGCATGACCGCGCCCGACGAGTACCGCGTCCTGGTGGTGGACGACGACGAGGTGGACCGCATGGCGGTGCGCCGGGCCCTGCGCGCCGCCGGCGTGGAGGCGGACGTGCACGAGGCCGTGGACGCGCCCGCCGGGCTGCGGGCCATCCGCGCGGGCGGCTGGGACTGCGTCTTCCTCGACTTTCAGCTCCCCGGCGGCGACGGGCTGGAGGTGCTGCGGACGGTGCGGGCGGAGGGCATCCACACCCCCGTCGTCATGCTCACGGGGCTGGGCGACCCCGACACGGCCGTGGAGCTGATGAAGTCCGGCGCGGCCGACTTCGTGACCAAGGGCGCGTTCACGCCGGAGCGGCTGGCGCAGGCCCTTCGCCACGCCGTGCGCGTGCACCGGGCGGAGGACCACGCGCGCGGCGCGCAGGCGGCCATGCGGGCGAGCGACGAGCGCTACCGCCTGGTGATGCGCGCCACCAACGACGTCATCTGGGACTGGGACCTGTCCACGGACGAGCTGCAGTGGAACGAGGGGCTGGAGGTCACCTTCGGCTACCGGCTGGCCGAGGTGCCGCGCGTCATCCAGTTCTGGCACGACCACGTGCACGCGGACGACCGGGAGCGGGTGCTGCACAGCATCCACGCGGTGATCGACGGCGGCGGCGACCGCTGGGCCGACGAGTACCGCTTCGTGCGCGCGGACGGCACGGCGGCGGCGGTGCTGGACCGCGGCATCGTGGCCCGCGACGCGGAGGGGCGGCCCACGCGGATGATCGGCTCCATGCAGGACATCACGGAGCGCAAGGCGGCCGAGGAGGCGCTGCGAAAAAGCGAGGAACGCTTCCGTGCCCTGCACGAGACGTCGCCGGACGGGTTCGCCATCCTGCGCAGCGTGCGCGGCGCGGACGGGCAGGTGCAGGACATGGTGTACGAGTACGTGAACCCGGCGGCGGCGCGCATCATCGGCGTGCCGCTGGAGTCGCTGGCGGGGCGCAGGCTGCTGGAGGTGCTCCCGGGGAGCCGCGCCGTGGGGATCTTTGACCAGTACGTGCAGGTGGTGGAGTCCGGCCAGCCCATGCAGACGGAGCTGGAGTACGAGGCGGACGGCGTGCACGGCTGGTTCCGCATCACGGCCGTCCCCCTGCACGACGGGATCGCCGTGGGCTTCGCGGACGTGAGCGCGCGGCGCAAGGCCGAGGCGGACCGCGAGGCGGCGGTGGCGTCGCGCAGCCGGTTCTACGCGGCCATGAGCCACGAGCTGCGCACGCCCATCAATGCCATCCTGGGCTACAACGACCTCATCCTCTCCGGCGTGTACGGCGACCTGGCCGCCAAGCAGCAGGGCGCGCTGGAGCGGGCGCAGCGGGCCGCGCGGCACCTGCTGGACCTGGTGAACGACGTGCTGGACCTGTCCAAGCTCGAGGCGGGCAAGGTGGAGGTGGTGGCCGAGCAGGCCTCCATCCCCGACCTGGTGCGCGACCTGTTCGCCACCGTGCGCCCCCTGGCGGAGGAAAAGGGGAGCGACCTGCGGATGGTGGACGATGGGACGGCCCGCGCCATTGTCACGGACCCGCGGCGCGTGCGGCAGATCCTGCTGAACCTGCTTTCCAACGCCCTCAAGTTCGGCCGCTCGCGCCCGGTGGAGGTGCGCGTGGCGGGGACGGCGGACCGCGGCGTGGCCGTGGAGGTGGTAGACCAGGGCGAGGGGATTGCCCCGGAGCACCTGGGGCGCGTGTTCGAGGAGTTCGTGCAGCTGCCGGACACCGTGCGCGGCGGCACGGGGCTGGGGCTGCCCATCTCCCGCGGCCTGTCCGAGCTGCTGGGGGGCCGGCTGGAGGCCGAGTCGCGCCCCGGCGAGGGGAGCACCTTTCGCCTGGTGCTCCCCCGCACCCTCCCCGGCGAGCCCGACGCCGGCAGCGCCGCCCAGCTCACCCAGCCCGCCGCATTCCGGAGCTGATTTTCGGCCGGGGCGAGTTGCGTCCGGCCATGCGGGATAGGAAACTGGTCGGGGGCGGGACCGGTCCGCGTGTGCGGGCGTCATACACGGGAGGCTCCTTCGGTCGGCGCCCGGGATCGCACGGCGGGATGGACTCGGCGGCGCCTCCCTCAGGAAAACAACGTGGCTCCGTCCATCAGGTCGGATGGCGCGCTGAGCGGATGATCCGAATCGCGTGCGGAATGGGGTTCTCCCCTCTCCGCGCGCAGTTTGCGCGGGGAGGGGCCGGGGGAGGGGCGCCCCGCCCGTGCACGATCCATCCCCCTCCGCCCGACCGTCATCGACCGATCCGGTTCCGATCCCGATCCGACTCGATTCCAATCCGCACGCCCCATCCCACATCCACCTGACCGCGTCCCCATGCAGCCGCTGCCGCCCGTCAAGACCGCGCACCTGGTCCCGGACCTGAACGCCGAGCTCATCCGCCTGCTGCGCGGCCTTTCTCCCGCGGAGTGGGACCGGCCGGCGACGCCGCGGTGGCGGGTGCGGGACGTGGCCGCGCACCTTCTGGACGGCGACATCCGGCGCCTGTCCGCGGGCCGCGACGGCGTGGCCATGCGGCCCAACGTGCCCATCGCCGGCCACGACGACCTGGTGGGATGGCTCAACTGGATGAACGCGGAGTGGGTGGGCGTGGCGCGGCGGATGAGCCCGGCCGTGCTCATCACCCTGCTGGAGGCGACGGGGCCGCAGGTGGCGGAGTTCCTGGCCTCGCTGGATCCCGCCGCGCCGGCGCTCTGGCCCGTGGGGTGGGCGGGCCAGGAGACGTCGCCCAACTGGATGGACGTGGGCCGCGAGTACACCGAGCGCTGGCATCACCAGCAGCAGATCCGTGATGCCGTCGGGCAGCCGGGGCTCACGGGGGCGCGGTGGATGCGGCCCGTGCTGGAGCTGTCCCTGC
>DATING010000445.1:0-2687 GCA_035474555.1 Longimicrobium sp.
CACCGCCGAAAAGCCCTCCGCCTCCATCTCCACCCGCACCGCGTCGTAGTCCTCCCACTCCGCGCCGTGCAGCTCTACCCGGACGGTGAAGTCCGCCATCTCAGCGCACCCGCGCCCATCCGGCGGACATCATCCTAGCGCACCTTCGCGCAGGCGTACGCGTTGCGCACGAACTCGCCGAAGTAGCGGCCCTTGGATTCAGCGCCCACGAAGCCCTCGTACACGGGGCGCGGCACGCGGTGGTACCAGTACTCGCCGCCGTTGGTGAACTGCACGCCCAGCGTGCGCCCATCCTCGTCGTACGCGATGGCGGCAATGTTCGTGGAGCTCACCAGCACGTAGTTCATCACGCATCCTCCCCAATCACGATGTCCCGCGAAAAGGCCCGCGGCTCGGGGAGCCGCGGGCCTCGCCCATCATCCAGTCAGGTCAGCCGCACTCGGAGTAGCCGCAGGCGTGGCACTTCTTGCAGCCCTCGGCGAACTCCAGCTGGCTGCTGCAGTCGGGGCAGGTGCCCATGAAGGTCTCGGCCTCGGCCGCGTAGTTGTTGAAGGGCAGCTGCGGCTGCGCATCCAGCGACTCCGGCAGCTCCACCACCTCCGTGGCCCCGCCCACCACCTCCGGGATCAGCTCCTGCTGAATGCCCGCCTTTTCGCGCTCGCGCAGGCCCAGCGCCTGGGCAATGGCGTCCGGCACGGAGAGCACCTTGTTGTCGCCGAAGCCGATGGCGCGGTCCGACGAGATGCCGCGCAGCTGCGAGTACACGTCGTTCACGGGGATGCCAAAGCGCAGCGCCAGCGAGATCAGCCGGCCGATGGCCTCCACGTCCGCCATGGCCACGGAGCCCGCCTTGCCCAGCGTGGCGAACACCTCGAACGGCTTGTGCTCCACGTCCTCGTTGATGGTCACGAACACGTCGCCCAGGGGCGAGCTCATCTTGCGCGTGGTGCCGTTCAGCACGTTGGGACGCTTGCGCTTCTGGCGCCGGGCGTGGGCCGCGGCCGCCTCGGCCGTGCTCAGTTCGCCGCGCAGACGCGCCATCTCGCGCTCCAGCTTGGCGATGCGCTCCGCCTGCTCCGCCACCCGCTCCGCCGCCTCGGCCACCTTGGCCGAGTCTTCCGCCTGCTGCGCCGGCGTCTTGGTGGCGCCGGTGCTGAGCACCTGCCCGTCGCGGCTGCCGTCGCGGTACACCGTCACGCCCTTGGTGCCCAGGTCGAACGCCAGCTCGTAGATCTTGCGGACGTCCTCGGCCGTGGCCTCGTTGGGGAAGTTGGTCGTCTTGCTGATGGCGCTGTCGCAGTGCTCCTGGAAGGCCGCCTGCATCCGCACGTGCCACTCGGGCGAGATGTCGTGCGCCGTGCTGAACGCGCGCTGCACGGACTGCGGCACCTCGCTGAAGTGGATGTGCCCCTCGCGGGCGATGCGCTCCATCAGCTCCGCCGAGTACCAGCCGCCGTCCTTGGCCGCCTTGACGAAGTCCTCGTTCACGTCCGGCATCAGGCTGCCGGCCTGGTTGCGCATGAACGCCACGGCGAACAGCGGCTCGATGCCCGACGAGCACCCCGCGAAGATGGAGATGGTGCCCGTGGGCGCCACCGTGGTCACGTTGCAGTTGCGCAGCGCGCGCTCGGGGCGGATGCGCTCGCCGTTGGGCGCGCGGGCGGCCGTCTCGTCCGGGCCCCAGATGCTCTTGTCCCACTCCGGGAAGGCGCCGCGGATCTCGGCCAGCCGCTCCGACTCCTTCTTGCTCTCCTCGTCCAGGAACTCCATCACCCGCCGGCCCACCTCCACGCCCTCTTCGCTGTTGTACGGGATGCCGAGACGGACGAGCAGGTCCGCGAAGCCCATCACGCCCAGGCCAATGCGGCGGATGCGGTTGGCGAGATCGGTGATCTCGGGCAGCGGGTACTGGTTGGCATCGATGACGTTGTCCAGGAAGTGCGTGCTCAGGCGCGTGACCCGGCGGTACTCCTTCCAGTCGATGCGGTCGTACCAGGGCTCGCTGGCCGGCACGTCGTCGCGCACAAAGGCGCCGATGTTCACCGAGCCCAGGTTGCACACGTCGTACGGCAGCAGGGGCTGCTCGCCGCAGGGGTTCGTGGCCTCGTACGCGCCCAGGTGCGGCACCGGGTTGTAGAAGTTGGCCCGGTCGATGAAGAAGACGCCCGGCTCGCCCGTCTTCCACGCGTTCTGCACGATCTTGTCGAAGATGGCGCGCGCGTCCTTCTGCCCCACCACCTGCTGCGTGCGCGGGTTGATCACGTCGTACATCTCGCCCTTGTCCACCGCGCGCATGAACGCGTCGGTGATGGCGACGGAGATGTTGAAGTTGGTGATCTTGGTGATGTCCTGCTTGCAGTCGATGAAGTCCTCGATGTCCGGGTGGTCCACGCGCAGGATGCCCATGTTGGCGCCGCGGCGCGTGCCGCCCTGCTTCACCACCTCGGTGCTGGAATCGTACAGCGACATGAAGCTGATGGGCCCGCTGGCCACGCCCGTGGTGCTGCGGACGATGTCGCCGGACGGGCGGATGCGGCTGAACGAGAAGCCCGTGCCGCCGCCCGACTGGTGCACCATGGCCATGGAGCGCAGCGTGTCGTACACGCCGCTCTGCCCGGTGCTCAGCGCGTCGTCCACCGGCAGCACGAAGCAGGCGCTCAGCTGGCCCAGCGGCCGCCCCGCGTTCA
>DATING010000446.1:0-1618 GCA_035474555.1 Longimicrobium sp.
GGCCGCCGCGGTGGAGGCGGTGCGCAGCATGGGCACGTCCGCCGCGCCGCCGATCGTCCCCGTGGAGCCCACGGGGCCGCTGCCGCTCTCGTTCGCGCAGGAGCGGCTGTGGTTCATGGACCGGCTGCAGCCGGACAGCCCCCTCTACAACGTCCCCACGGCGCTCCGCTTGGACGGCGTGCTGGACGTGGCGGCGCTGGAGCGCGCCTTGGGCGAGGTCGTCCGCCGGCACGAGACCCTGCGCACCGTGTTCGCGGAAGTCGGCGGCGTCCCCGTGCAGGTGGTCGCGCCCTTCGCCGGCTTCGTGCTCCCCCTGGAGGACCTGTCGCACCTGCCGGAGGACGCGCGCGCGGCCGCGGCGGAGGGACGCGCGGCGGACGAGGCGGCGCGGCCGTTCGACCTGGCCGCCGGGCCGCTCGTCCGCCCCGTGCTGCTGCGCCTGGCGCACGACGAGCACGTGCTGCTGCTGTGCATGCACCACATCGTGAGCGACGAGTGGAGCACGGAGGTGCTCTTCGGCGAGCTGTCGGCGCTGTACGCGGCGTACCGCGGCGGCGGCGAGTCTCCGCTCCCCGAACTGCCCGTGCAGTACGCGGACTTTGCCGCGTGGCAGCGCGCGCACCTGCGGGGCGAGGTGCTGGACCGGCGGCTGGCGTGGTGGAGGGAGCGGCTGGCCGGCGCGCCCGCGCTGCTGGAGCTGCCCACGGACCATCCCCGTCCCGCGGTGCAGTCGTTCCGCGGCGCGACGGTCGAGGCGGCGCTCCCCGCCGGCATGCGCGCGCGGCTGGAGGCGCTGGGCCGCGGCGAGGGCGCCACGCTCTTCATGGTGGTGCTGGCCGCCTTCCAGGTCCTGCTGGGCAAGTACGCCGGCAGCGACGACGTGGTCGTGGGCAGCCCCGTGGCGGGGCAGACGCGCGGCGAGGTGGAGGGGCTCATCGGCTTCTTCGCCAACACGCTGGTGCTGCGCACGGACCTGTCCGGCGACCCGGCGTTCCGCACGGTGCTGCGGCGGGTGCGCGAGGCCACCCTGGGCGCCTTCGAGCACCAGGACGTGCCCTTCGAGCGGCTGGTGGCGGAGCTGCGGCCGGAGCGCAGCCTGGGGCACGCGCCCCTCTTCCAGGTGGCCTTCGTGCTGGCGGACGCGGGACGCGCCGGTGCGGAGATGCCGGGGCTGCGGATGGAGCGGGTGTACGCGGACAGCGGGACGAGCAAGTTCGACCTGACGCTCTCCGTGGCCGCGCGGCCGGACGGCATCCACGCCTGGCTGACGTACGGCACCGACCTCTTCGAGCGCGGCACCGCCGAGCGGATGCTGCGGCACCTGGGGCGCGTGCTGGAGCAGGTGGCGGACGATGCGGATGCGCGCCTGTCGCGGCTGGAGCTGGCCGGGGCGGACGAGCGCGCGGTGATGCTGGACGAGTGGAACCGGACCGCGCGCCCATATCCCGCGGACGTCTGCCTCCACGAGCGCTTCAAGGCGCACGTGCGCGCCACCCCCGGCGCCGAGGCGCTGGCCTGGGGCGACGTCCGATGGACGTACGCGGAGCTGGACGCGCGGGCCAACCGGCTGGCGCGCCACCTGGCCCGTGCGGGCGTGGGGCCGGAGGGTCGCGTGGGC
>DATING010000447.1:0-5795 GCA_035474555.1 Longimicrobium sp.
ACAGGTCCGCGAGCGCGTGGACTTCACGGAGCGCCTGCTGATGGACGCGCCCGCCGCCCCCGGCCGCATCCCTGCCCCCGCGCAGGCGCCGCTCCCCCGCACGGGCGCCTGACGCGGGGCTGACGGGCCGCTGCCGGGCGCCCTCCTGCCGGGAAGCTGAGGGGGTGCGCGGGCCCGGGCGCCGCCCTCCCCGTCCCTCCCCCACAAACTGCGTGGGGGAGGGAGAACGACGAAATCCTGCCTTCGCCGAGCATCCGCCGCGTGGACGAACCTGGCAGTCCGCGCAGGCGGACTTCGTGTCGTTGTTGCGGCGAATTCACTCGCTTGGCCGTCTCGGTCTGGAGCGCCCTCGCCAGCGTGCGCCGGTTCGTGGCGAGCCATGTGGCCGCCCTCTTGATCCGCACCCTGGACAACGGCCGTGTGCGACACCTCGACGTGAGCGGCGCCGTTCTCTGCCGAATCGATCAGCCCGGCCCGGGAGCAGATGCCCGAGCCGGGCTGATCGCGTGGACGGTCCGGCTTACTCCTCCCCGGGAGGACGTCGATACACCTCCATCCGGCAGTCCGGGTAGACGATCAGCAGCCCCACGAGCGCGCCGTTGGAGTCGGTGATGCCGTACACGCCCGGCTGCAGCAGGCACTGCATGGCCGGCGCGAACGTATCCGCGACGGGCGCCGCCGCGGCGGGGGCGGCCGCGAGCGCGGTGCAGGCTGCGGCAGCCACGAGCCCGCGCGCGACGAGACGCTGGAGCATGCGCATGATTCCCTCCGGATTGAACGGTTGGATGAAGGGTGCTGCGGGGGACGAACGTCCTACAGGCGAGCCACGACGACGCGCTGCACTCCCAGCTCGTCCGTGCGGATGAATGCGGCGCGTCCGCGGGGGCTGAACGCGGCCGGAAGCTCCATCCGCGGAAGCGTCCCGAGATAACGGCCCTGCGGCGTGACGACGTCGATGCCGCCGGGCCGGTCCAGGGCCGGCCCGGAGCGGGCGACCCAGAGATTCCCCGACGGGTGCACCGCGATTCCCGTGATCACCGGGACCACGCTCGCGAACTCCGCGTCGCGGAGCTGCGCGGCCAAGCCGCGACGCACGGCCGGCGGCACGGCCCCCCCCGCGCCGACGAGGCGCAGGCCGCCCCCTTCTTCCTCCGCGCGCGCCTGCCGCTCGATGGCCTGCTCGCGGTCGCGCGCCGTCACCCGCCGCGGCTGCAGCGGCCGCTCCAGGCGCCGGACCACCCGGCCGGAGGCATCGAGGACGCGGATGGACCAGCCAGCGCCGTCCGCCACCGCCACCGTCCCGTCCCCCAGCACCCCGAAGTGGAAGCGCGGCGAGAAGATCGGCGGCGCGTGCACCGCGACTCCGCCCGATGCGGAGGCGCGGGAGCGCGGCGTGCTGACGGTCAGGAGGGCGCGCGGGCTGGCGGGCGCGGCGGGGAGCCACAGCAGCACCTCTTCGCCGAACGCGTTCGCGTCGCCGGCGGCGGGATTGCCCATCGCGAGGCTCACGAACCCACCGCGCGGGTGCGCCGCCAGCCGGCGCCCGATCAGCATGGAAGCGCCCGCGTACGGGACGTTCCGCGCGAAGCTCCCGTCGCGGTTGAAGACGGCGAGCGCGCGGCGCCCCACGTCCGACACGACGATCTCGCCCGCACCGGTGACCGTCATCTGCTGCGGCGCGCCGAACTCGCCCGGCCCGCCGCCGCGCCTGCCGAACGTGCGGACGAACCGCCCGACCGAATCGAACACCATGACGCGCTGGTTCAGCCGGTCCAGCACGTACAGGTTCTCCCCCGCGTCGAAGGCCACGTCCCCCACGGCACCGAACGCCTGCGCGCCGTCCGCCGCGCCCACGGAAAACAGGGTCCGGGCCTCCCGCCGGATCACTTGGTCCCCGCCCGGCATGCGTACGACCGGCTGCGCATCCAGCGGGGCGGACACCGCGAAAAGGAGCAGGAAGCCGGCGACGGCGATGGTTCGCATCATCCGATGTCGTTCTCGGGGGAGGATGAGGGGATCGGACCTACGGAATGGCGCATTCCATTCTGGACCATGATTGCGCGGGGGCGGAATCCGGGTCAAGCAAACGCGTGATCACCGCGCCGGTTCGCGCGCGGGGCGTCCGTTCGCCAGGTTTGGAACGGAGATTGAGAGTTGCTGCATCCGAGGTCGTCTTCGTTCACACACGTGAGGATTTTCCGATGGAGCCCCAGGACAACAAGAAGCTCGCGCTCGGCAAGGCAGTCAACGCGCACGAGCTGGCCGAAGCGGCGCTGAACGACCTGCTGAAGGACGGCGTCGATCCCCTCTACACGACGATGCTGGAGCGCATCCACCAGAACATCCAGGAGCTGCGGGCCGCATCCGCCACCAGCAGCCCCGCCGAGCACATCTGACCCACGTCTCCACGCCTGTCCCGACGGCCGGCGGAACCATGGCGGATGCGGTGAAGTCCGTGGCCATCGTGGAGTACGATCCGGAATGGCCCGCCGCGTTCCAGGCAATTGCCCGGCGCGCGGCGGATGCCATCGGCGAGCGGGTGCTGGCCGTGGAGCATGTGGGCAGCACGTCCGTCCCGGGGCTCGCGGCCAAGCCCGTCATGGACCTGGCCGTCGTGGTGCGGGCGGAGGACGTGCCGCACGCCGTGGAGCGCCTGGCCCCGCTCGGGTACGTGTACCAGGGGGAGCGGGGCGTCCCCGGGCGCCACGCGTTCCGCAGCCCGCCGGGTGAGGCCAAGCACCACCTGTACGTGTGCGTGCCGGAGAGCCCGGGCCTGCGCGACCACCTGCTGTTCCGCGACCACCTGCGCGCGCACCCCGGCACCGCCCGCGAGTACGCCGAGCTCAAGCGCCGCCTCGCCACCGAGCACCGGGACGATCGCGATGCGTATCAGCAGGCCAAGAGCGCCTTCATCGAAGCCGCCACCCGCCGCGCCGAGAGGGACGCGTCCCGCGCCTGATCACCGCTCACGCGCCGGGACTCGCCGTGCGATGTGTTTGTCCGCGGAGGCGGACAGCGTGAAGTTGTAGCCGCGAATTCATTCGCTCGCGCCCCTCTCCGCTCCATTGGGTTGCTCCTCGCACACGCGGGACTGGCGCGCGGGGCGCGGTTGCGTGACCTTTCACCCGTCGTATCCGCCGTACGCTCTTCCCCTCCGAGGCTGGTCGTGGTCCGCACCTCATCGAGAATCCGACGACGCATGTGGACCGCGCTCCTGGCCGGGACCTGCATCCTGCTCCTGGCGTACGTGGCGCTGCGCATGACCACGCGTCCCACGCACGACCGCACCTGGCGCCCCGAGCAGGCGCGGCTGCCGCACATCACCCTGGACGGCAGCCGGGTGCACGTGCGCAACGTGCGCGACTTCACCTTCCGCTCCGCCACGGACTTTACCCCCGCGTACCGCGACCGCACGTACGACCTGGACAAGATCGAACGCGTGTGGTTCGTGCTGTCGCCGTTCAACCGCAACTGGCGGGGGCCGGCGCACAGCTTCCTGAGCTTCGGGTTCGCCGACGGGCAGTACGTGAGCGTGTCCGTGGAGGCACGGCGCGAGGCGGGCGAGAACTACTCCATCCTGCGCGGCGCGCTGCGCAAGTTCGAGCTGATGTACGTGATCGGCGAGGAGCGCGACGTGATCGGCGTGCGCGCGGTCACGCAGGACGACCCCGTGTACCTGTATCCCGTCCGCGCCACGCCGGCCCAGGCGCGCGCCCTGTTCACGGCCATGCTGCGCCGCGCGCAGGCCATCGAGCGCGAGCCCGTGTTCTACAACACGTTCACCAACAACTGCACGACCAACATCCTGGATCCCGTCAACGAGCTGCTGGACAACGACATCCCGCTCAGCGTGGGCGTGGTGCTCCCCGGCTACTCCGACAAGCTGGCGTTCCGGCGCGGGCTCATCGACACGGACCTGCCGCTGGAGGAGGCCCGCGCGCGGTTCCAGGTGAACGACCGCGCCCGCGCCGCCATCCACGCGCCCGACTTCTCCGTCCGCATCCGCTCCTGACCGCCCTTTCCCGCCCTGGCAGACGATGATGGAATCCGCGGAGGTGGTGATCGTCGGGGGTGGGGTGATCGGCGCGAGCGTGGCATTCCACCTGGCGCGCGGCGGATGCACGGACGTGATGGTGCTGGACGCCGCGCCCCGCTCCGGCGGGGGGAGCACCGGCCGCGCGACGGGCGGATTTCGCGCGCAGTTCGGCTCGGTGCCCAACATCCGCCTCTCGCTGCTGTCGCGGGACGCGCTCCGCCGCTTTGCCGAGGACACGGGTGTGGACCCGGGATACCAGCCCGTCGGCTACCTCTTTCTCGCGCGGCACGCCGCGGAGCTGGAGGTGCTGCTCCAGGCGCAGGCGCTGCAGCACGCGGAGGGGCTGCACGAGGCGCGGCGGGTGGACGCCGACGAGGCGCGCGCCCTGAACCCGGCCCTCCGCGGGGAGATCGCGGGCGGCGCCTTTTGCCCCACGGACGGCTACATCCGCCCGCTGAAGATCCTGCGCGGATACACGGAGGCGGCGCGGCGGCTGGGCGTACGCTTCGTGTTCGGCCGGGCGTGCACGGGGCTGCGGGTGGAGGGAGATGCCGTGCGCGCCGTGCGGACGGCCGGGGGCGAGATCGCGGCGGGGTGCGTGGTGAACGCCGCCGGCGCGTGGGCCGCGCGCGTGGGGGAGATGGCGGGCGTGCGGATCCCCGTCCGCCCGCTGCGGCGCCAGGTCGCGCTCACGGTGCCCTGCGACCTGCTGCCGGCGGACATGCCGATGACCATCTTCTGCGATGACGGCTTTCACCTGCGCGTGCGCGACGGCCGCGTGCTGCTGCTCTGGCCGGACGAGCCGGCGGATGCGGATCCGTACGCCGCAACGGTGGGGGACGGCTGGGTGGACGAGGTGGTGCGCCGCGCGCACGAGCGGCTCCCCTGCCTGCGCGACGCCGTCATCGACCGGGCGGGGTGCTGGGCGGGATTGTACGAGATGTCGCCCGACCACCACGTGCTGCTGGGCGCATCTCCCGGGGTCCCCAACCTGTACCTGGCGAACGGCTCGTCCGGGCACGGGGTGATGCACGCGCCCGCCATCGGCCGGCTGCTCTCGGAGCTCATCCTGCACGGCGCCGCGGGGTCCATGGACGTGCACCCGCTGCGCCCCGGCCGCTTCGACGCGGGCGAGCCGGTCGCCGGCAGCGCGCTGCTGTAGCCCCCGCGGAATCCGACGATGGAGATCACCCGCACCCTGCGCATCCACGACCGCGAGGCCTGGCGCGCCTGGCTGGCCGAGCACCACGCGACGGAGTCGGAGGTGTGGCTCGTGTATCCGCGCAAGGCAACGGGCCGGCCGCGCATCCACTACAACGACGCGGTGGAGGAGGCGCTGTGCTGGGGGTGGATCGACAGCACCGTCAAGACGCTGGATGCGGATCACACCGCGCAGAAGTTCTCGCCACGGCGCGCGCGGAGCGGCTACTCGCAGCCCAACAAGGAGCGGCTGCGGCGGATGATTTCGCAGGGCAGGGTCGCGGAGCACGTGCTGGCGAAGCTGGCGGACGTGCCGCTGGACGATTTCGCGATGCCGCCGGACATCCTGGGCGCGCTTCAGGCGAACCCCGCCGCGTGGGACAACCTGCGGCGCTGGTCGGATTCGTACCTGCGCATTCGCGTGGCCTTCGTGGACGATGCCCGCGACCGCCCGGACGAGTTCGAGAAGCGGCTTGCGAACCTGGTCCGCAAGTCCGAGCAGGGCAAGCAGTTCGGCTTCAACATCGAGAGTTATTACTGAGGTGGGGGTGGGCGTAGA
>DATING010000448.1:0-3137 GCA_035474555.1 Longimicrobium sp.
CTGGACAATTTATTTTTCGCGATCAGCCAAGCTCACAGCGTCGTAGTATTTGATAGAGGCGGCGCTGAACTCATTGCTCGTCTTGCTGACGTAGCCGCGGAACATACGATCGTAGTAAATGGGGAAACCCACACTGTAAGCGGCCTCTATCGTAAGTACTTCGTGGTGGCGAACTCCGGATAAGTGGGCGATCACTCTTGGATCAAAGAGCGGCCGGCGATCCATCACGGATCGCCGGCCGATTCGTTTTCCTGCGCCTTGAAGCAGCTTAGCCCCCCAGCCGCTCCTGCACCAGCTGGCTCACGAGCGCGGGGTTCGCGTTGCCGCCGGACTGCCGCATCACCTGGCCCACGAAGAACCCGAGCAGCCCCGTCTTGCCGGCGCGGTACTCGTCAGCCTTGGCGGCGTTGGCGGCGATCACCTGCTCCACGAGCGGAGCCAGCGCGGCCGGATCGCTCTCCTGCTTCAGCCCCAGCGAATCCACCAGGTCGCGCGGCGCGCCGCCGTTCTTCACCATCTCGGCCAGCACCTGACGCGCCCCGCTGACAGAGATCGTGCCGTCCTCCACCAGCGCCGCCAGCTCCCCCAGCGCGCGGCCGCCGAACGGCAGCGCGTCCAGCGCGCGGTCGCCCTGCTCGCGCGGCAGCTCGTGGATCACCCAGTTGGCCACCGCCTTGGCCGGCGCGCCCACCGCCAGCGCCGCCTCGAACAGGTCGCTCGTCCCCAGCTCGCGCGTCAACACGTCCGCTTCCTCCCCCGGCAGCCCCAGCTCGCCCGCGTAGCGAACGCGCCGCGCCTCCAGTTCCGGCGAGCGCTCCACGTCCGGCGCGGGCGCCTTGCTGCGCGGCTTCGCGTCACCGGTCGCCGGCGTGCGCTCCGCTTTCGGCTTCTTCTCCGCCTTGGGAGCCGAAGCCGCCGCCGCGCTCTTCTCCGCCGCCTTGGCCCACGTGTCGCGCAGGGTCACGGTGCGGTTGAACACCAGCGCGCCCGGCCGCGAATCCACCGGGTCCACGTTGAAGTAGCCCAGCCGCTCGAACTGCCAGCGGCTTCCCGGCTCCGCGTCCGCCAGGCTGGGCTCCACCAGCGCGCCCTGGATGATGACGAGCGACTCGGGGTTCAGGTAGTCCTTGAAGTCGCCCTCCTCCTCGGAGGGATTCGGCGCCGTGAACAGCCGGTCGTACAGCCGCACCTCGCACTCCAGCGCGTGCTCAGCGCTCACCCACTGGATGGTGCCCTTCACCTGCCGCCCGTCCGGCGTGGTGCCCCCGCGCGTGGCGGGATCGTACGAGCAGCGCAGCTCCATCACCTCGCCCGACGCGTCCTTCACCACCTCGTCGCAGCGGATGACGTACGCGTACCGCAGCCGCACCTCCGCGCCCGGCGCCAAGCGGTGGAAGCCCTTCGAAGGCACCTCCATGAAGTCGTCGCGGTCGATGTAGATCGTCCCCGAGAAGGGCAGGGGACGCGACCCCTCCTTGGGCACGTCGTGCGGCCACAGCGGCGCATCGAACACCTCCGACTCGCCGGCGGGATAGTTGGTGATCGTCACCTTGAGCGGCTTGAGCACGGCCAGCACCCGCGGCGCCCGCGTGTTCAGGTCGTCGCGGATGACGTGCTCCAGCTTGGCGATGTCGATGCGGCTGTTGAACTTGGCCACGCCCATCCGCTCCCAGAACGAGCGGATGGCTTCCGGCGTTACCCCGCGGCGGCGGAACGCGGCCACGGTGGGCAGCCGCGGATCGTCCCAGCCGCTCACGTATCCGCCCTTCACCAGCTCCAGCATCTTCCGCTTGCTGGTGATGGTGTACTCCAGCTCGCCGCGGGCGAACTCGTACTGGTGCGGCCGCGCCGGCGTGCCGCCTTCGCTGCGGACGAAGTCCTGCCAGTGCTCGATGACCCAGTCGTACACCGCGCGGTTGTTGTCGAACTCCAGCGAGCAAAGGGAGTGCGTGATCCCCTCGATGGCGTCCTCGATGGGGTGCGCGTAGTCGTACAGCGGGTAGATGCACCATGCGTCGCCCGTGCGGTAGTGGTGCGCGTGGCGAATGCGGTACAGGATGGGATCGCGCAGCAGCATGTTCTTGCTGGCGAGGTCGATCTTTGCCCGCAGCACGTGCGCGCCGTCGGGAAACTCGCCCGCGCGCATCCGCCGGAAGAGATCGAGGTTCTCCTCCACCGGCCGGTCGCGGAACGCCGTCGGCCGCCCCGGCTCCAGCACGGTGCCGCGCGCCTCGCGGATCTCCTCGTCCGTGGAGCTGTCCACGTACGCCAGGCCCCGCTGCACCAGGAACTCGGCGAAGCGGTACATCTGCTCGAAGTAGTCCGCCGCGTAAAAGATGCGGTCATCGAAGTCCGCGCCCAGCCACCGCACCGTGTCGATGATGGATTCGACGTAGTGCACGTCCTCCGTCTCCGGGTTGGTGTCGTCGAAGCGCAGGTTGAAGCGCCCGCCCGTCTCCTGCGCGATGCCGTAGCTCAGCAGGATGGCCTTGGCGTGGCCGATGTGCAGGTACCCGTTGGGCTCGGGGGGAAAGCGGGTGACGATGGTCTCGTACTTCCCCGCGCGCAGGTCTTCGGCCACGATGGAGCGGATGAAGTCCAGCCCCTCGCGCTCGGCGAACGCCTCGGCGTCGGGGCGCGGGTCGCTCCCGCCCCTGGTATCGATATCGGTCACGTGGCGGCTCTTCGGTCGATTGACGGATGCGGATCCCGCGAATGCGCGGAGTGCCCGGAATCCGGGCGTAAACTCGTAAACTAACCAAGGCCGCAGCGGACAACAACGCCGCGCGGCCCCCACCGCGCTCTCCGTAGCCGGTCGTCCCCGCACAGGGACGCCAAAGCGCGGGGTAGACGGGGCTCACTGGCATCGTTCGCACTGTTTGCGCCTTCGGGTAATCCAATCGTGAGGCGGCAACTGGGGCGCAATCGTTCCCCTTCCCTCATCCACCACATGTGTTGATCATTCATATGCAGACTAGATCTGAGAAATGCGGTAACCTTTCGGAGTGGAGGGAACCATCATGTCGTGTTTCGACGCCTACCCCTGCCCGGTCCATCAGTACGGACTGAAGGGGCCCCAGGTGGAGCCGGACGCCAGCTACTGGAACCACTGCCCGCAGCTGCGCCTGGTGAGCATC
>DATING010000449.1:0-2426 GCA_035474555.1 Longimicrobium sp.
GGCGCTACAGGAAATAACCCGAGGAGGACCGATGGACGTCGCTGCATTCGGCTCGATCGCTTACCGGCTCACGCCACCGGACTTCGCGCGCCTGGACCGGGTCATGGCCCTCGGGTTCACCATCCTCGCGAGCGACGCGAACGGGTCCGACGAGCAGATCCAGCAGCACCTGGCGGCCCGCTCCTACCCGCACGTCGTCGTCTACCATAACGGCGTCCGGGACGGCGAGCCGCGACGCAACCTGGGCGGCTGGCGAACTGTTCTCGTCGGCGGCTCGTTCACCGACAAGGACATCCGGATGTGCGCGGACGCGGAGGCGGGGCTGGCGTTCTGGAACGGCCGCAGCACGGGCACGGCCCGGAACGTCGCCCAGCTCCGCCGCGAAGGGAAGAAGGTGCGCGTAGCATCGCCGTTCGCTCATCCCCGCGCCACCGTTTCGGCGGATCCGCTGTTCGATGCGCTGCTGGAGGATGCCAGCGCGTGAGGCGGGGATCCAAAACCGGGGCGCGGCCGGGCGGCGCTCTAACACCTGGCTGGAGGCGACGATGAATGGAAGGGTCCGGGTGGCGAATCCCACGAATGGCCAGGGCCGGCCCAAGGCGTACAACCTCTACACCAGGGATCGCACCTTCCTCGGCCACGTCCGGGGCGTGACCAACGAGCGCCAGTCCCGCCGTGCATTCGTGGCCGAGGCGGCCGCGCTCGGGTACCCGGTCGCCACGGGCGAGATCACCGCCCGCTACGACGCGTACGGCATGGAGCCGCCCTCGGCGCTCACGCTGGAGTGGCGCGATCAGGGGCGGAACTACACCTACCGGCCGTACAACCCGGACGTGGACCTCTCCGACGGCTTCTTCGAGCTCGTGAGGGGACGCTATGCCACCGTGGACGAATACCACTACGTCGGCAGCCGCGTCTGCCTGCGGTACCGCCGCTGAAGCGCTGCAGCGCTCGGGCTGGCTCCACCGGCCACACCCCCAGAGGAGAAAACCTCAGGCCGCACCGAACGACGTGAACCGCGGCCGGAGGTCCAAGCATGAGCGGAACGATCCAGGTAGCGAACCTGACGGGCAAGGGCGCGAACGGCGCAGTGTACATCGGCCGCCCCTGGCGGGGCGTACCGGGCAGTCCGCTCGGGAACCCGCGCGTGGTCGGAGCCCGGTCGGCGGACGGGGGCACCTGGACGGCCGGAGCGACGCTGCCCCACTACGAGCGGGAGCTTCGCCAGGCGCTCGACCGGGACGAGCCCCGGGCGGTCTGGGGGGACCGCGAGCTCACGTCGGCGGAGCGGGACGCGATGCGCCGGACGATGAACGAACTCTACTGCCGCGTGCAGGGCGGCGAGGACGTGGTCGTGGACTGCCACTGCAAGGCGCGCAGGCGTCCGGGCGAGGCAGCGCCTGCGGGCGACCCCGCGCCGTGCCACGGCGATGTCGTGGTGAAGCTCGTGATGGAAAAGCTGCAGGAGCGGGGGCGGGCGTAACCGCCCCCTGCTCACCCCCCCCACCCGCGCACCCGGAGGACCGCGTGCTGCCCCTCGTCCTCATCGCAATGCTCGTGATCTGCCTGCCGGTCGTTCTCCGGATCGCCAGGTTCCTGGTGAAGGCGAACGTGGTGCTGGTCGCGCTCTTCCTTCCGGCGGGCCTGCTCCTGCGCTCCGGACGGCTCGATGACCCGCAGGCCTACCTCGCGGTCACGGCGCTGTGGGGGGTGGTCCTCCTCGCGCTCATGGTGCGCCGCCGGTCAGCCACGGCGGCGTAAAGACCGCGCGCGGCCCCCGCGAACAGGCGCGCGGCAAGGGTGCGCCGGAACCCACGCCAGAAAACCACCCGGGGACATCATCCTCACCCCCGCCAGGTGGCCACCATGCGATACTCGGGTCTCGACACTGCCCTCCGCCTCCCTCGGCTTCCCCGACCTCCTCCAGCGCCTTCCGCTACCACCTCGCGGCCCATCTCTCGGCCGCCGCTTCCGAAGCGACCAGGACCTCCGCCACTACGTCCGCGGCGCCCCGCTGCCCCCGCACCGACTACCTCCACGGATTCGCGTTTCGGGAGGAGCTAAAGCCGCCGCGGGCTGCTCATCGTGACCGGTGATATGCGTGCGCGTCGCCGGGCGCGGGCGCCGCTCGCGGCGTAGCGGGGAGCCGACGCTCGTGCCGTCGCGGCCGGCGCCCGTGCGGGTGCCAAGCGCGGATAACCCCCGGGACGAAAAGGATGGGATGAGCGGCGCTGAGGCCAGACGGGCCTTGGCGCTTGCGCTCGACCAACCAGTCGATGGAGAGAACGACGATGTCGCGCGATCGGAACAAGGCGATGCTGGTGGGCAACCTGGGCGACGCCCCGGAGATCCGCACCATCCCGAGCGGGGCCCGCGTGGCGGTGCTGTCGCTCTGCACCACCCGGCACTGGAACGACCGGGCGGGC
>DATING010000450.1:0-2426 GCA_035474555.1 Longimicrobium sp.
GAAAAGATCACCCCCGCGCCCACGTTCTGCACCCAGTCGGGCTCCTGGTTGCCCACCCACGCGGCGCCCACGTTGTGCACGGCCTCCAGGGAGGGGATGCCCACGAACGGGAGATCCACGTTGTTTACGGGGATCACGTAGCTGGACTCGATGAACACCAGGTGGTCGCCGCGAAAGAACGCGATCGGCTCGGTGCTGAAGGTGCCGCCCCCGCCCAGGATGCCGTAGCGCTGCGGCGGCGCGTCGTTGCCGCCGATGGGTGTCATGGCCCGGACGTACACCTGCAGCTGGTGCGTGCGCAGGGCCCGGGTGCTGTAGCTGCCCGTGAACAGCGCCTGCGTGAACGTAGAATCCCCCGGAGCGCTGAGGGCGTGCTCCAGGTTCAGGTTCCCGTCAAAGGTGGTGGACGTGCCCACCCAGCGAAAGCGCGTCCCCGCCAGCAGGGAGACGATGGTGCCTTCCGCCGCGGGGGGATTGAAGCGCTCCAGCCCCTCGCGGTCCAGCAGCGCCCACGGCGCCTGCGCGGCGAGCGCGCGGTCGCGGGACAGCTGGATGCCGCCGCGCGGGGCCAGCCACGTCTCGCCCGCGATCAGCGGCTTGCCCACGGGGCGGTCCAGCATCACCCGGAAGACGTCCGCGTCCCAGTAGTCGCGGTAGTCGCGGCCCAGAACCAGCGCCCGCACGGAGTTGGCCACGTCGCCGCGGATCCACGCGTCGTTGGTGCGGGTGGCCCGCGACGCCTCACCCGTGACCTGCAGGCCCTGCACGTTCAGCGGCACCCGCCAGCGGATGCCGCCGCCCAGCTCGTTGTCCTGCTCGAACCGGTACGAGCCCCACAGGTTGACGACGGGCCCCTCCGACCGGCGCGTGGGGTAGATGTTGGCCGACGCGGACAGGGTGAGGCCGTTCACCCGGTCGTAGGTGGGGAACGGGCCCACGGCGGGGGCAAAGAACGCGGGGCGCGGCGGGGGGGTGATCTCCGCCGCGGCCACGTACTCGCCGTCGCGCCCCGTGGGGCGCGTCTCCAGCTCGATGCGGCCGCGCGGGTCGCCGTGAAAGATGGAGTCGTGCTGGACGATGGCGAGCCCCGACGGATACACGCCGCCCGTGAGCACGGCGATGGAGCCGCCCACGCGCCCGCCGGGGCGGATCCAGAAGTCGCCGCCCAGCACCAGGACGGAGCCGTCCACGTTCCCCTCCAGCCGCACGTCCGCGTCGTAGACGACGAGGTCGCCGGGGATGCGGAAGTCGCCGGCCAGCGTGGTGTCGCGGTCGATGACGACGTACTGGCCGCGCGCCAGGATCTCGCGGCCGATCTGCGCGGCGCGGCTCTCGTCGTCGCCGGAGATCTGCGGCAGCTGCGCGCGGGCCGCCGGCGCCAGGGCCAGCAGCGCGGCGCAGGCGAGGAGGGCGAGCGCCCGGAAACGTGGGATGCGGATCATCCCAGCCGCAGGAAGTTGCGCAGCAGGTCGTGCCCGTGCTCGCTCGCGATGGACTCCGGGTGAAACTGCACGCCCCACACGGGATATTCGCGGTGCCGCACGGCCTGGATCTCGTCCTCCCACCCCTCCTCCTCCGTCCAGGCGACGGCCTCCAGCGCGTCCGGCAGCGTGGACGGCTCGATGACCAGCGAGTGATACCGCGCCACGGTGAGCGGCGACGGCACGCCCGCGAACACCCCTTCACCCGTGTGGCGGATGGGCGACGTCTTTCCGTGCATCACGCGCCGGGCGCGCACCACGTCGCCGCCGTACGCCGCGCCGATGCTCTGGTGCCCCAGGCACACCCCCAGGATGGGCGTCGTCGGCCCCAGCTGGCGGATGACCTCCACGGAGACGCCGGCCTCCGCCGGGGTGCACGGCCCCGGCGAGATGACGATGCGCTCCGGCGCCAGCTCGCGGATCTGGTCCACGGACAGCTCGTCGTTGCGCCGCACCTCCATCTCCGCCCCCAGCTCGCCCAGGTACTGGACGAGATTGAAGGTGAAGCTGTCGTAGTTATCGATAACCAGGATCATCAGATAGCGTATGTCGTCTCGACGGCCGCGGCGGCCCCGTTCGCCTCCCCGCGGGAGGGGGAGGACGGCCGCCGGTCCGCATCCCCGTCCGGTGGATGCGCCCGGCCGGCCGCCGCTCGTGCGCTGAAAATCACACGCCGTCCCTGGCCGGCGCAATGCCGGGCACGTCCGCCCCTGCCGCGAGGCCCCCTGCCACTGCGGCCTGACGACGCGCAGGGCGACCGCCGACGCGCCGAAGCCCAGGAGCGCGCCGTAGAAGCTCGCGTAGAAGCCGCCGAGCAGCAGGCCCAGTACAGCCCCGGTGATCGTCCCCGCCGCCGTGCCGCCGATCGCGAGCCAGAGCGGGACGTGGCGCATCAGCAGCCACGCGGCCACGGGCCCCAGCACCGCCCCCACCGTGCCGCCGAAC
>DATING010000451.1:0-2315 GCA_035474555.1 Longimicrobium sp.
GCAGTTTGCGGGAGGGGGTGGACGAGCCTAAGCGAGGCCGGGGGAGGGCCCCCGCCGGCCTGCGCACGGGATTTGTTTCCCTCCCCCGTTCTTTTCCACACCGCCCGTAGTATATTGCCGCGCATCCACCCGAATCGCCCACGAACACAGGCGTGCCCTTGAGCTCCGCACAATCCCCCGCCGGCCTGGATCCCGCCGCCGCGCGCGACCTGCTGGACCGCGCGCGCGCGGCCCGCGCCCACGCGTACGCACCGTACAGCCGCTTTCCCGTGGGCGCCGCGCTGCTGGCGGCGGACGGGCGCGTCTTCACGGGGTGCAACGTGGAGAACGCCTCGTACGGGCTTACGAACTGCGCCGAGCGCGTGGCCATCGGCAAGGCCGTGAGCGAGGGCGTGCAGGCGTTCGTCGCGGTCGCGGTCACGGGGCCGGAAGACTCCGTCGCCGCGGCGCCGTGCGGTGCCTGCCGGCAGGTGCTCTCGGAGTTCGGGCCGGACCTGCCCGTCATCATGCCGGCACAGGGGGAGCCCGGGTACGTGGTGGAATCCATCGGCGGCCTCCTTCCCGGCGCGTTCGGGCCGGCACGGCTGGCGCAATCGCAGCAGGCGCGGGGCGTATGACCAATGTGGTGGAGCTCATCGAGCGAAAGAAGCGCGGCGGCGAGCTGTCCGCGGACGAGCTGCGGGGGCTCATGCGCGGCTTTCTCTCGCACGACATCCCCGACTACCAGATGGCCGCGTGGCTCATGGCGGTCGTGTGGCGGGGGATGACCGACCCGGAGACGCTCGCGCTCACCGAGGCGATGGTGGAGAGCGGCGCCACGCTGGAGTGGCCCGGCCTGGACCGCCCCACGGTGGACAAGCACAGTACCGGCGGCGTGGGCGACAAGACGTCGATCGTCCTCGTGCCCCTGATGGCGGCGGCGGGCGCGGCGTTCGTGAAGATGTCCGGGCGCGGCCTGGGGCACACGGGCGGCACGCTGGACAAGCTGGAGGCCATCCCCGGCTTTCGCTGCGAGCTCCCCCTGGACGACATGCGCGCGCAGGTGATGCGCATCGGCGCGGCGCTGGTGGGGCAGAGCCCGGAGCTGGTGCCCGCGGACAAGCAGATCTACGCCCTGCGCGACGTCACGGGGACGGTGGATTCGGTGCCGCTCATCGCCAGCAGCATCATGAGCAAAAAGCTGGCGGCCGGCGCGCGCAGCATCGTGCTGGACGTAAAGATCGGCTCGGGCGCGTTCATGCAGACGCGCGAGGACGCGCGGACCCTGGCGCGTGCGCTGGTGGCCATCGGCGCGCAGGCGGGGCGGCAGACGCGCGCGGTGCTGAGCGCCATGCACCAGCCGCTGGGCCGCGCCGTGGGCAACGCGCTGGAGGTGCGCGAGGCCATCGAGACCCTGCGCGGCGAGGGCCCCGCGGACCTGTGGGCCCTCACGCTGGAACTGGGCGCGCACCTGCTGGAGATGGCGGGGCTGGCCCCGTCGCTGGCGGAGGGCGAGGCCATGCTCGTGCGCCTGCGCGACAGCGGCGCGGGCGCGGCCAAGCTGGCGGAGCTCATCGAGGCGCAGGGCGGCGAGCCGCGCGTGGTGGATGCGCCGCACGTGCTTCCCGCCGCGCCCGTGGTCCGCGCGTTCACGGCGGATGCGGGCGGCTGGGTGGCGGAGGCCGACGCGCGCGGCATCGGCGACGCGGCGCTGGAGCTGGGCGCGGGCCGCAAGACCAAGGCGGACCGGGTGGATCCCGCCGTGGGCGTGTGCGTGCAGGCGCGGATCGGCGACCGCGTGGAGGCGGGGCAGCCCCTGGCCGAGGTGCACGCCCGCAGCGACGGCGACGCCGAGGCCGCCTTTGTCCGCCTGCGCGCCGCCTTTCGCCTGTCGCCCGAGCCCGTGGACGCGCGCGAAGAGGCGTTCGAGATCGTGCGGTAGGACGGGGGCCGGCAGGGCGGAGGTCGGCAGGACGGAGATCGGGCGCGGCGGCGGGGGGTGGCGCACGGGCGAGCGCCCCCCTCCCCGACCCTCCCCCACAAACTGCGTGGGGGAGGGAGGTGGCAGAGCGAGTGCCGTCGCGGCGGCGGGCGGTGGCCCTCACCCGGCCTCGCTTAGGCTCGTCCACCCTCTCCCACAAACTGCGTGGGAGAGGGTATACACCCCAGCCCGTGCACGACGGCGGGCTGAATACGCACTGAAGTTCTCCCCTCTCCGCGCGCAGTTTGCGCGGGGAGGGGCCGGGGGAGGGGCGCCCCGCCCGTGCACGGAGCCGCGCTTCTTCCCGACGCAGTTCTCCCCCTCCTGCCCGCGAAGCGGGGGAGGGGGCCGGGGG
>DATING010000452.1:0-3049 GCA_035474555.1 Longimicrobium sp.
GAGAACGGGTCGGGGACGAACCGTTCCGCCGTCAGCTCCGGCCGCCCCACGTACCCGCGCGCCACCCCCGCTCCCCCCACCCACAGCTCGCCGGGCGCTCCCAGCGGCGCCCGGCTCAGCCCCGCATCCACCACCTGCACCTGCGTGTTCGGGAGCGGACGCCCCAGCGTCACGGGTGCCCCCGGCCGAAGCTCCGCCATGGTGCAGCGCACCGTCACCTCCGTGGGGCCGTACACGTTCAGCATCCGCCGGCCCCCGCCCCAGCGCTCCACCAGCTCTGGCGGGCACGCTTCTCCGCCCACGATCAGCGTTCGCAGGCCCGGCAGCCGCTCCGCTCCCAGGGCGGACAGCGCCGTCGGCGTCAGCTTGGCCGTCTCCACGCGCCGCTCCCGCAGCAGCCTCGCCAGGTCGGGACCCGGCGCCAGATCGGCCGCGGAGGCGAGCACCAGAGTGGCCCCGCGTGCCAGCGTCGTGAAGATCTCCGGGACCGAGGCGTCGAAGGTGGTCGGAGCGAATTGCAGCACCCGCTCCCCCGGTGCGGTGCCGAAGGCGTGCGCCTGCCACACCACCAGGTTCACCACCCCGGCGTGGGAGACGAGGACTCCCTTGGGCCGCCCCGTGGAGCCGGAGGTGTAGATGGCGTAGGCCGCGTTGGCGGGCGACACCCCGGACCGGGGAGGGACATCCGCCTGCGCGCCGCTTTCCAGGGGCACCACCGGCGGGGCGCCCGCGGGAAGGGCCGCCGCCCCGGCCGGGTCGGCGACCACCAGGCACGCGGACGCGTCCCGCAGCACCCAGCCGGTGCGCTCCGCCGGGTGCTCCGGGTCCAGCGGCACGTACGCCGCCCCGGCCTTGAGCACGCCCAGGAGCGCCACGATCAGCTCCGGCGAACGCTCCATGCAGACGGCCACGCGTGCCTCCGGCCCCACGCCCAGCGCACGGAGCCGGTGCGCCAGCGCGTTGGCGCGTCCGTCGAGCTCCGCGTAGCCCAGGCGGCGCTCCCCGAACTCCAGCGCGAGCGCCCGGGGGGTGGCCGCGGCCTGCGCCTCGACCAGTTCGTGGAGGCAGAGGGGTGGGGAGAGCGCCGCGGTATCGTTCCAGTGCGCCAGCATCGCGCGCTCGTTTTCGTCCAGAAGCTCCATCGCGCCCACACGCGAGCCGGGGTCGGCGGCGAGCGCCTCCAGGAGGCGGGCGTAGTGGGCCAGCATGCGCCCGGCGGTGGGCGCGCCCCACAGGTCGGCGCGATAGCGCAGCGAGCCGCCGATGCGCCCGCCGTCGTCCCAGGTGCCCAGGCTCAGGTCGAACTTGGCCGGCGCCGCCCCGGTGGAGAGCGGCTCCAGCGTCAGCCCTTCCAGCCGCAGCCCGGGTCCGCCCAGGGCGGAGGTCTCGTGGAGGAAGAGCGCCTGGAAGAGGGGGGCGTGGGCCAGGCTGCGCTCCGCGCCCAGGTCGTCGACCAGCCGCTCGAAGGGCACGTCCTGGTGCGCATGGGCGTCCAGCACCACCCCACGCACACGCTTCAGCAGGTCCCTGAACGTCGGGTCGTCGGCAAGGTCGGCGCGCAGCACCAGCGTGTTGACGAAGAAGCCGATGAGCCCCTCGGTCTCCGCGCGGGTGCGCCCCGCAACGGGGGTACCCACCACCACGTCGTCCTGCCCACTCCACCTGCCCAGCAGCAGCTGGAAAGCAGCCAGCAGCGTCATGAAGGGCGTAACCCCCTCCCGCTGCGCCACACTACGCAGCGCCCGCGACGCTTCCGGAGAGAGCGCGAACGATGCGGTCGCGGAGCGGGTACCGGCGACCGCCGGACGGGGCCGGTCGGTGGGCACCTCCAGCAGAGCGGGCGCGCCGGCCAGCCGCGCCCTCCAGTACGCGAGCTGCCCCTCCAGCACCTCCCCCTCCAGGTGCGCCCGCTGCCACGCCGCGTAGTCGGCGTACTGCACCGGCAGCTCCCCCAGCGGCGAGGGCAGCCCCTGCACGAACGCGCTGTAGAGCAGCGAGACTTCGCGCGTCAGCACCTCCATCGACCAGCCGTCGCTGGCCACGTGGTGCACCGTCACCAGCGCCGCCCACTCCGCCTCCCCCAGCCGCACCAGCGCCGCCCGCAGCACCGGCCCCGCGGCCAGGTCGAAGGGGCGGGCGGCTTCCCCCTGCGCCAGCCGGCGCAGCCACGCCTCGCGCGCCTCGCCCCCCAGGCCGGACAGGTCCGCGACCGGCAGCGGGAGCGGCGCGCCGGGGGCGACGACCTGCACCGGCGCCCCGTCCTCCACGCGGAAGGCGGTGCGCAGCGCCTCGTGCCGGCGCGCCACTTCCGAGAGCGCGCCGCCCAGCGCGCCCACCTCCAGGGGGCCGCGCAGGCGCAGCGCCGCCGGGATGTTGTACGCCGCGCTCGCCGGCTCCAGCTGCTGAAGGAACCACAGCCGCTGCTGCGCCCAGGACAGCGGCAGCGCCGCCTCGCGGGAGACCCGCACGATGGGCGGCACCTGCGTGCCGGGACCCGCGTCGCGCATCTGCTGGAGCGTCCGGGCCAGGGCGGCCACCGTGGGGTGCTCGAAGAGGGCGCGCACCGGCAGCTCCACGCCGAAGGCCTCGCGCACCCGTGAGACCATGCGCACGGCCAGCAGCGAGTGCCCGCCCAGCGCGAAGAAGTCGTCCGCCGCCCCCACGCGCTCAGCCCCCAGCACCTCCGCCCAGATCCCCGCCAGCACCTCCTCGCCCGGCGTGCCCGGCGCCACGTACGCTTCCTCTCCACGGTGCAGCTCGGGTGCGGGGAGCGCCCGGCGGTCCAGCTTGCCGCTCGCGTTGAGCGGCAGCGCGTCCAGGAAGACCATCCCCCCGGGCACCATCACCTCCGGCAGCCGCTCCCGGAGCAGCGCGCGCAGTTCCGCCCCCGACGGCGCACCGCCCTCCCGCGCCACCACGTAGCCCACCAGCTGGCCTCCCCGCCGCGCCACCGCCGCCGCGCGCCCCCCGGGGTGCGCGCGAAGCTCCGCCTCGACTTCTCGGAGCTCCACCCGCACTCCGCGCACCTTCACCTGCTCGTCCAGGCGGC
>DATING010000453.1:0-3699 GCA_035474555.1 Longimicrobium sp.
GCTGCGCGCGGTGTTCTCCGCGCCCTCCGCGTCTCCGCGTGAGACCTGCCGTTCTTTCCATTGCGCCACGGTGGATCGGGCGCGCTTTGTCAAATCTCTGAACTAAATCCAGCGTGGACATTCGCGACTCGCGCATCGTGATCCTGGGGGGCTCGGGGCTGGTGGGGATGGCCATCGCCCGCGACGTGCTGCAGCTGCGGCCCGCGCGCCTGGTGATCACCGCCCTCACCGAGGCCGAGGTGCAGGAGGGGCTGGAGGCGCTGCGGCCCCTGGCGGGCGACACCGTCCTGGAAGCGGAGTGGGGTAACCTGTTCACCCCCGCCGCGCTCAAGACCGCCGGCCGCGACCAGGTGCTGGACGACCCCGAGGCCCGCGGGGCCATGCTGGACGCGCTCTTCGGACCGCTGGGGATGGAGGCGGTGGCGCGCGACACGCTGGGCGAGATGGTGCTGCGCCACGAGCCGCACATCGTCGTCGACTGCGTGAACACGGCCACGGCCTTCGCCTACCAGAACGTCTTCAAGAGCGCCGCCGGCCTGCGCGAGGCCGCCCGCCGCGGGCCCGTGGACCTGGAGACGGTGGAGAAGCACCTGATGACGCTGGCGATGCCGCCGCTCATCCACCACGTCTGGGTGGCCCTGAACGCCATGATGACCGTCGGCACCAAGGTGTACCTCAAGGTGGGCACGGCGGGGACGGGCGGGATGGGGCTCAACATCCCCTTCACGCACTCCGAGGACCGCCCCTCGCGCCAGCTGCTCGCCAAGTCGTCCGTGGCCGGCGCGCAGACGCTGCTCCTCTACCTGATGGCCCGCACGCCGGGCGCGCCGGCCGTCAAGGAGATCAAGCCCACGGCGGCCATCTCGTGGAAGGCCATCCGCGCCGGCGACGTGGTGTGGCGCGGGCAGCCCATCACCCGGGTGGACTCCGTGGCGCCGGCGTCGGTGGACCAGGCGTTCGATGGGGGCGCGGACCGGCTGGCGCGGCGGGATTTCGGCCGCGATACGTTGTGGCGCGACACGGGGGAGACGCTCACGGGCGTGTACCTGGACTCGGGGGAGAACGGCCTGTTCTCGCCGGACGAGTTCGAGGCCATCACCTCGCTGGGGCTGATGGAGTTCATCACGCCCGAGGAGATCGCCACGGATGCCGTCCGCGAGATCCTGGGCCACCCCACGGGGCACGACGTGGTCGCCGCCCTGGACGCGGCCACCAGCGGGCCCACGTACCGCGCCGGCGTGCTGCGCGAGGCGGCGCTCCGCCGCATGGACGAGATGCAGGGGGAGCGCAACGAGCGCAGCGTGGGCTTCGAGATGCTGGGCCCGCCGCGGCTGACCAAGCTTCTCTACGAAGCGGAGATCCTGCGCCGCCTGTGCAACGACCGGCTGGACAACGTGGCCTCCCTCGATCCCGAGGCGTTCGCCCGCGAGGCGGAGGCGCTGGTGCGGGGGGACGCGGACCTGCGCACGCGCATCCTCACGAGCAAGCTGGCGATTCTCCTGGCGGACGGGCGGCGGGTGCTGCGCGGGCGCAAGGTGGAGATCGAGCCGGGCGCGGGCGAGGCCGCGGCGCACACGGCGCGCAAGGGATGGGTGGACCTGCGGGCGGAGAACTGGGATGCGTGGCGCGAGCGCGTGCGCCAGGTGCTCCGCGAGATCGACGGGCAGCCGGGGGCGGAGGGCGGCTCCGGCTGGGACATGCAGCCCTGGCACCGCGCGCGCAGCGTGCGCCCCGGCGCGCTGGCCGCCTGGATATTCCGCTACGAGGACAAGGGAGAGCGCATCAAGCGCTGAGCCACAGAATGAGCACCCCCACCCCCGCCGCCCGCCAGCTGGTGGAGCTCGCCAAGGCCTACGCCCTGAGCGAGTTCTACCCCCTGTCGCACCCCACGCTCACCCAGGCCTTGCTGGCCCTGGCCAAGTCGCTGCTGTCGGCGGGCGCGCCCTTTTCGGTGCGCATCGCCCCCGGCGGCGTGATGGTGGCGGGCGCGCCGGGGCCCCGCTCCGCGCACGTGGACCGGCTGGCGGCGCGGATGCGCGAGCACGGGGTGACGAACCTCGTGCTGCGCCAGGACATCGGCGCGGTGTCGCTGGGACGCTTCCTGAGCGCGGCCGCCCTGCCGCCGCGGGTGGCGCGGGCCGCGGGCGGGCTGGCGGGCGCGCTGGCGGCCGCGGGCGCGTCGCGGGTGCAGATCGACGGCGCGTGGGTGCAGCCGGCGGCGGACGGGGGCGTGGCGGTGGACGGGGGGCAGGCGGACCCCGGCATCGAGATGTGGAGCGCCCACGACATGTACCAGCAGGTGCGCGAGTCCGCGGTGCGCGTGGAGGGCGAGGACACGGAGGAGCTGCGCCGCCAGCTGCGCGAGGGGACGGACAGCGAGCGGCTGGGGGTGCTGGAGCGGCTGGAGTTCCTCATCCAGTACTGCGTGAACCGGGGGATGATGGAGCGCGGCATCGCCCTGGTGCAGGACCTTCGCCGCGACGCGGAGGAGATGCGGGGCCGCAGCCCGCACGTGCGCGCCATGGTGATGCTGGCCATCCAGCGGGTGAGCGCCCGCCCCGTGGTGGAAGAGCTGGTGCGGCGGCTGGGCAAGGCGCGCTCGGAGGAGGAGCGGACGGGGCTGCGCTCCACCCTCCTCCACGTGGGGGCGGACACGGTGACGCCGCTGGTGCGCGAGCTCGTGGCCGCCACGGACGTCTCCGCCCGCCGCGCCTACCGCGACGCGCTGGTGGCCCTGGACCACGTGGGCGTGCCCCTGCTGGAGGACATGGTGGGCGACGAGCGGTGGTTCGTGGTGCGCAACATGGTGGGCATCCTGGGCGAGATCCGCAGCGCCGACGCCATCGAGCACTTTCGCCGCACCATCGAGCACTCCGACGCGCGCGTGCGCCGCGAGACGGTGCTGGCGCTGTCCAAGGTCGGCGGCGAGGAGGCGGTGCCGCTGCTGGCGAAGGGATTGAACGACGGCGAAACGGCGCTGCGCTGCGCCGCGGCCCTTGGGCTGGGGCTGACCAAGCTGTCGGTGGCCGTGGGCCCGCTGCTGAACCGGCTGCCGCAGGAAAGCGACGCCGAGGTGGAACTGGAGATCGTGCGCGCGCTGGGCCGCGTGGGTGATCCGCGCGCCGTGCCGGTGCTGGCGGAGCGGGCGTCCGGCGGCGGATTCTTTTCGCGCGTCCCGTCGCCCCTGCGCGTGGAGGCGACGCGCGCGCTGGGGGAGATCGGGGGCGATGCCGCGCGCGCCGTGCTGCAGCGGCTGCTCCGCGAGCGCAACGCCGAGGTGCGCGAGGCTGCCGTCAAGGCGCTGGGCTGATGCGCTGACGCCGCGCCGCGGCACCCTTCTGGCGACGATGGCCGCCGCGCCCCGTTCTGCGGGCCGCGGCGGTTCGCGTCTGCGGGCGAAACCTGTGCTACGGGAGCAGGGTAGGGGTGGCGGTGGGGAGGGTGGGATGCGGGAGGTGGGATGCGGGATGGATCGCGCGTCTTTCGACGCGGAGCCCTCTCCCCCGCCGGCCTTTTCGCTCGTTCCTCGCGACGGCCGTCGACCCCTCCCCCAACTTCGGGGGAGGGGTGGGCGCGGGCGGAGTCCTGCGTGGAGGAGCGGAGGGGGGTGAGGGACCCCGCGAAGCGGGCGCCGTACAACCCGTCCGGCAGGGGGGCTGCTTCCGTGCTGGATGCAAAGCACCTCCCCCAGGATTGGGG
>DATING010000454.1:0-2429 GCA_035474555.1 Longimicrobium sp.
CGTCGAAGTCTACACCCCCTCCCGCGCAGTTTGCGGGAGGGGGTGGACGAGCCTAAGCGAGGCCGGGGGAGGGCCCCAGCCCGCCACGCGAAAGGGACCGTGCCTCCGCACGGTCCCTTTCGCACTTCCGCACTTCCGCACTTCCGCACTTCCGCACGTTCGCACTTCCGCACTTCCGCACTTCCGTCCCGTCCCTCACGCCGGCAGCCGCACCGTGAACGTGCTCCCGGCGCCGTCGCGGCTCTCCACCCAGATGCGTCCGCCGTGCTGCTCGACGATGGTGCGGCAGATGGCCAGCCCCAGGCCGCTGCCGCCCTTGTCGCGCGCGTCGGAGACGTCCACCTGGGTGAAGCGCTGGAACACCGCCTCCAGCTTGTCCGCGGGAATGCCGCGCCCCTGGTCGCGCACGGTAAAGGTGACGCCGCCCTCGTCCGCCGCGGCGGCCAGCCACACGGTGCCGCCGGCGGGGGAGAACTTGACCGCGTTGCCCAGCAGGTTCACCAGCACCTGGCACATGCGGTCCGCGTCCAGGCACGCCGTGGCGCGCGGCGGCGCCACCACCAGCAGCACGCCGGCCGACTCCGCCGCCGCGCGGACGGTCTCGGCCGCCTGCGTCATCACCTCGGCCACGTCGTAGGGGCGGCGCTCCACGCGCACGGCGCCGGAGGTCATCCGCTCCAGGTCCAGGATGTCGTTCAGCAGCCGCGCCAGCCGCTCGCTGTTGCGCGTGGCGATGCGCAGCGTGTGGCGCGCGCGCTCCGGCTGCTGGTCCATCAGCCCGCTTTCCAGCAGCCCCAGCGCGGCGCGGATGGAGGTGAGCGGCGTGCGCAGCTCGTGGCTGGCCACGGAGATGAACTCGTCCTTGAGCCGCTCCAGCTGCCGCCGCTCCGTCACGTCGCGCCCCACGGCCTGCGCCGCCACGAGCTGCCCGCCGTCCCAGGTCAGGCGCACGCTGAGCTCCAGCCACAGCTCGCGCCCGTCCGGGGTCACGGCGGGGAGCTCCGTGGAGCCGGCCGCCCGGCGGCGGCGCAGCTGGTCGGCGAACAGGCGGCAGGCGCCGCGGCGGGCGTCGGGGCGCACCAGCCGCAGCCACGACAGCCCCTCCATGGCCTCGGGTGCCAGCCCGAACAGCCGCGACGCCGCCTCGTTGGCGTAGCGGATGATCCCATCGCCGTCCGCCTGCACGATGAGGTCGCTGGCGTTCTCCACCAGGTGCCGGTAGCGGGCCTCGCTGGTGCGCAGCGCGCACTCCACCCGCTCGCGCCGGGCGATGTCCTCCTCCAGCGCCGCCGTCCGCGCGGCCACGGCCCGTTCCAGCGCCCGGTTCTGCTGGCGCAGCTCGCGGTACAGGAACGCCGTCTCCAGCAGGTTGTCGCTGCGGAGCAGCACCTCGGACAGGTTGAACGGCTTGGCCACGAACTCGTTGGCCCCCCGCTCCAGCGCCGCCTCGCGCGCCTCGCTGCTGGCGTCGCCCGTGAGCACCAGCACGGGCGTGCGCGTGCGCTCGTCGCGCAGCTCCCGCAGCCGGTCCAGCACGTCCAGCCCGCCCATGTCGGGCATGTGCAGGTCCAGCAGCATCAGGTCCGGCCGGTGCTCCGCGTACAGCCGCACCCCTTCGGCCGCCGAGGTGGTGGCGATCACGTCCTCGCACCCCGAGCGCTCCAGGAAGCGCGTGAGCAGGCGCACGTTGGCCGGCTCGTCGTCCACGATGAGGACGGTGGCGCGCGCCAGCCGTTCGCGCGCGGCGCCCCCGCGCGGCAGCGGGTCCGCCTGCAGGTGCTCGCGGACTTCGCGGCGCGGTGCGGGCAGGGTCGGGGCGGGCGGTGGCGGCGGCGCCCCGTAGGGCATCCGGGCAGCTTCGAGTATCATGGCGGGTCCGGTTCAGGAGGGTGCCATCCCCTCTGGCAAGCCCGGCGCCGCAGTTGTGTAGCAGATGTAAGTCGTTGCAGATGGGGGATTTGCGCGGATATGGCCCGTCTGCCTGCGACCCGTGGAATCGATCGTTTTCAGGACGGACCGAGGCGGTGCGGCGGGCGGCTCTCGTATCTACGCGCCCGATCGCGCGGGTGTCCGGATTCCGTACGCCGTCCAGGAATCGTGCGCCGGAGCTGAATCTTCGAAATCAACCCGATCCACCTTCAAAAGATGGCCTCACGCGGAGGACGCGGAGAACAGATCAGAACCGCCACCGCAATCGCACATGGAGGGAACGGAGGAACTTCCCCTCGTCCTCCGTTCCCTCCGTGTGATCCCAATCCGTTGTCGTCTTTGTCGTCTCCGCAGTTCTCCGCGTGAGACAGGCAGTAGAACTCCGCGCTGACGATCGAGTTTGCTTAGCCGACGGGTCTCCGCGGGTTGCACATCATCATCAAAAGCGAAAGGGACCGCGCCTCGGCACGGTCCCTTTCGCACTTTCGCACTTTCGCACT
>DATING010000455.1:0-4857 GCA_035474555.1 Longimicrobium sp.
GGTTCTCTGCGCCCTCCACTTATGCGAATGCACGTGCACAAATCCGTATCATCCCGATATTATCCAAAATGCCGAATATATACCGAATAGGATGAGGCGTTGATCGGAAAATCTCTCTCCAGTCCCATTGTGGGCTTATCCCCCAGCACGGATTCCTTCTCTCGGGAGGTGCTTCTTCAACTTTAAATCGTATTCAAATCATCCATATATATCTCTACCAACATTTTAGATGAAAAGTCAACCCTGCAAATCTTATAGAATCGTGTTAGATTAGAGGATCGCTACAACGGGACGCATTTCGTCCCCCACCGCGGGGTGGGAGCAGTCCGGGCTCGTCCTCGCCGTGTTTCTTGTAGATGAGAAGGAGGAGATGCGATGAAGTTCACGCGCACTCGTCATATGGATAGCCGTCGTGATTTCGAGCGCCTGCGCGGCGAAACGACCAGCCTGCTGCGTTCGCGCGCCGTGCAGTCCATGCTGATCACGACGGCGGTGCTGCAGACGATTTCCGTCGTCGGCGACAAGCACCAGCAGCAGCCCGCGAAGGAATCGTCGGTCAAGCCGACCGCCTTCGCCCAGCCGCTGCCCCCGGTCTCGGCGCAGTACATCCGCCGCGCCGAGGCGGATCTGAAGGCCGCCGCGCCCAAGGCGGAAGTGGCGGCGGAGAAGCCCTCCGAGGAGGCTGCCGAGGCCACGGAGCTCGCGGCGGAGTATCGCGCCAAGGGCTACAAGGTGCCGGACACGCTGGCCGAGCAGATCGTGGAGGCCGCGACGGAAAGCGGCATCGAGCCGGACGTGGCGTTCGGCCTGGTGGCTACGGAAAGCGGGTTCCAGCGCAAGGCGCGCAGCCACGTGGGCGCGATTGGCCTGGCGCAGCTGATGCCGGCCACGGCGCGCTGGCTGGAGCCCGGCACCACGCGCAAGGACCTGGAGAACCCCGAGACCAACCTGCGCCTGGGCCTGCGCTACCTGAGCAGCCTGATCGAGAAGTACGACGGCGACACGGAGCTCGCGCTGACCGCGTACAACCGCGGCCCCGGCACCGTGGACCGCGTGCTGCGCCGCGGCGGCGACCCCGACAACGGCTACGCCGGCAAGGTGCTCGGCTCGGAGTAACGGCCGAGGTCCGGAAGATCGAAAGGCCGGTGCATCCAAGGGACGCACCGGCCTTTCGATCTTTCGCTGCACGAAGGAGCGATGTAGTTGCCTTTAAAGCAGTTGAAGCCCTGTTCGCAGAGCGCGTCAGCGCGAGACAGGGCTTACCGCTGTCCCAGCGGCGGGTTTACCCGCTCAGGACGGGTGCCGGCCTTCTGACTCGATGCCGATTTCCGCTGGTCTGCACTTCATCCGCTCAGGTTCGATCTCCGCCTCAAGGAAAAGAGCCCCGCCCGCGCATCCGCGGGTGGGGCTCTTCGCTCATCCGTATCCGTCGCGATCGATCCCGATCCGCTCAGTGCGTCTCGGGATAGCCGCCCACGCGGAGCTTCTGCTGCGGCTTCACGCGGGTCGGGGGCGGCGGTGGAGGCGGCTCGTCCACGCTGCCGCCCAGCCACTCGCCGATCCCCCGCATCGTGCGCCCGAACCATCCGCCCGCGCCCTCCGGGTGCACGGGGCAGTACTGCGTGGGCTCCGTGCCCGCGATGAAGTACTCCGTGTGCACGTCGCCGCCGGGGCAGGCGCCCGTGGCCAGCATGCCCGTGTGGCGGTCCACCGACACGCTCACCAGATCGCTGGGCGCGTTCCACGCCGCGGGCGCCGTGTGCGACTGGTAGTATCCCGCCATCACCTTGCCCCACACCGGCGCCGCCAGCCCGCCGCCCGACGCGTTGCTCAGGATGCGCTGCGGCCGGTCGAACCCCAGCCACACGCCCGCCACCACGTCCGGCGTGGCGCCCACGAACCACACGTCCGCTGCCTCGTTGGTCGTCCCCGTCTTGCCCGCGGCGGGGATGGAGTACGGCAGCCCCGCCGTCCGCACGCCCGAGCCCGTGCCGTGGTCCACCACGTCGCGCATCAACGACGTCGTGAGGAACGCGACGGCGGGCGACATCACGTAGCGGCGCTCGCGCTTGGCCTCCCACAGCACGCGGCCGCTGGAATCCTCCACCCGCCGGATCAGGCGCGGCTTGACGCCCATCCCCCCGTTGGCGAAGGGCGCGTAGGCCGCCACCAGCTCGATGGGGATCACGTCCGCTGCGCCCAAGAAAGTGGACGGATACGCCTTGACCGGCGTGGTGATGCCCAGCTGCCGCGCCTGCGCCACGACGTTGGTGGCGCCCACCCGCGTCCCCAGGACGACGGCGGCGCGGTTGGACGACGTGCGCAGGGCGCCGCGCATGTCCATCGTCACCGTGTCGCTCACGTGGTCCGCGGGGTAGTAGCCCATGGAATCCGCCGCGCCCCCGCTGGCCCCCGGGCCGATGAGCGGCTCCGTGATGGGGATGCCCTTGGCCAGGGCCGCCGAGTAGACGATGGGCTTGAACGCCGAGCCCGCCTGCCGCTTGGCCTGCGTCACCCGGTCGAACTGGCTGATGGCGTAGTCGCGCCCGCCCACCAGCGCCAGCACGTCGCCGTCGTCCGCGTCCAGGGCCACGAACATCCCCTGCAGGCAGCGGTCGGGGTTGGACACCGTGCGCCCGCCGCACGACGTGCCGCGGAACCGGCCGTGCGTGCCGCGCTCCACGGCGCGGATCTGCGCCACCAGCGCCTGCTCGGCGTCGCGCTGCAGCTGCGTGTCCAGCGAGGTGTAGACGCGCAGCCCCATCTGGTCCGCGTCGGTCCCGAAGCGCGCGCGCAGCTCGCGGCGCACGGCGGCCACGAAGTACGGCGCGCGCCCCCGGGCCTCCGCCGGCGGGGCCAGCCCCAGCGGCGCCTCGCGGGCCTCCGCCGTCTCGGCCGCGTCGATCACGCCGGCAGACTGCATCAAGCCCAGCACCAGGTTGCGGCGGCCGATGACGGCGGCCGGGTTGCGGCGCGGGTCGTAGTGCGACGGGTTGCGGGGAATGGTGGCCAGGGTGGCCGCCTCGGCATTGGTCAGCCGCGTGGCCGACTTGCCGAAATAGCCCTGCGCCGCGGCTTCCACCCCGTGCAGGCCGCCGCCCAGGTAGATCTGGTTCAGGTACATCTCCAGGATCTGGTCCTTGGAGAAGTTGTCCTCGATCTGCCGGGCCAGCTGCACCTCCCACGCCTTGCGCTTGAGCGTCTTTTCGCGCTTGAGGTGCTGGGGAAAGACGTTGCGGGCCAGCTGCATGGTCACCGTGCTGAAGCCCTGGCTCCAGCTCAGGTCCTTGATGTCCCGCGCCAGCGCGCCGAAGAAGCGGCGGTAGTCCACGCCCCCGTGGCGGTAGAAGCGCTTGTCTTCCACGGCCAGGAAGGCGCCCGAGACGTGGGCGGGAATGCGCTCGATGGGAACGACGATGCGCCGCTCCGGCGCCAGGTGCGCCACCAGCTGGCGCTTGCCGTCAAAGACGCGGCTGGCCTGGGGCGGCGTGTAGTCGCGCAGGGCGGCGACGGACGGGCAGTCGGCGCCGGTGCAGCGCGGCCACAGGTACGCCAGCCCCGCCGCGCCGGCCGCGAGACCGACGAGGCAGAGGATCCCCAGGACGCGCAGCGCCATCCGCATGCGCGGACGCGCGGGCGTGGCGGCCTTGCGGCCGCGGGGCCGGGTGCTCTTGCGTGCCATCTCGTGCGTGGAAACGGGAAGCGATACTGCCGCGGGAGCGGATCCGGGATGATGTCAGTACCGGCCGGCGGCGGATCATGTTCCGATCCGCTGCCTCCGTCCATCCCCTGTCGCTGTGCGGTCTGAGCCTGGAAGATAACGGGATGTGCGCGCCAGGCCAGTGATTCAGCCTACGCACGGGGCGGGGCGGGGGATTCAGCTCCCGTGGAGGGGACGGCGGGGGCCCTCTCCCCCGACGGCCTTTTGCTCGTTCCTCGCAACGGCGTCGACCCCTCCCCCAACTTCGGGGGAGGGGTTGGTCTGGAGGCCGGGATCGTACGGGAGAGCGAGGGAATTGCTGGGGCGGGCGCTTACGGCAATCAGCCGCGGAGGAGGCGTCCGCCATCCACCACCAGCGTCTGGCCGGTGACGAAATCAGCAGCGAGCAGGTAGCGAAGAGCGCGCACCACGTCTTCCGGCGAGCCGTTCTTCTTGAGGGGGGCGCGTTCGGCGAGTTGGCGGATCTCGTCGTCGCTCATGCTTTCCGGCGGCAGCACGGTGCCGGGGGCGATGCCGTTCACGCGCACGTCCGGCGCCAGCGAGCGCGCCGCCACCTCCGTCAGGTGCACGATGCCGGCCTTGCTGATGCCGTGCGCCGCGTACGCCGCCCACGCCTGGATCCCCGCCAGGTCCGCCATGTTGATGACGACCCCCTTCCGCGCGCGGAGGGTGGACGCGAGGTGGCGGATGAGGAAGAACGGCGCCCGCAGGTTCACCGCCATCGTGTGATCCCACAGCGCCTCGTCCGTCTCCTCCAGCCGCTCGGACGGGAAGACGGACGCGTTGTTCACCAGCACGTCGATCCCGCCGAACGCATCCACTGCGTCGGATGCCAGCCGCCGCACCGCATCCGCATCCGCCAGGTCTGCCCCGATCGCAACCGCCTCACCGCCGCCGGATCGAATCTCATCCACCAGCTCGTCTGCCGGTCCCGACGACGAGTTGTAGTGGATGACGAGCCGGTATCCATCCTCCGCGAGGGCAGACGAGATCGCGCGGCCGATGCGGACCGCGCCTCCCGTGACGAGTGCGATGCGGGCGTCGGCCACGCGCTACTCTCCCTCTTCCTGCGCGAACAGCTTCAGGTTCGTGCTGTGTCCGGGGCTTACGCGCGCCTTGGGGTTGATGTGGTGCAC
>DATING010000456.1:0-1698 GCA_035474555.1 Longimicrobium sp.
CAGCAGGCCACGATCAGCGCCTCGCCGGCATCCGCCGCGCGCGGCAGCTTCTGCCACACCGTCTCGGTGATGAAGGGCATCACGGGGTGCAGCAGGCGCAGCGCGCCGTCCAGCGCCTCGGCCAGGGTGGCCTGCGCGGCCCGGCGGCTGTCGTCGCCCATGTCGCCGCGCAGGCGGGGCTTCACCAGCTCCAGGTACCAGTCCGCCAGCTCGCCCCAGAAGAACTCGTATCCGCGCAGCGCCGCGTCCTGAAGGCGGAACCGCTCCAGCGACTCCGTCACCTCGCGGATGGCGTGGGCCGCCCGCGACAGGATCCAGCGGTCCATGGGCTCGAGCTGGTCGCGCACCTCGTCCACCGGGATGCGCGGGTCGTCGCCCAGGTTCATCAGGGCAAAGCGGCCGGCGTTCCACAGCTTGTTGGCGAAGTTGCGCCCCGGGCCGAACGTCTCCTCCAGGTTCTCGTAGTTGAGATACTGGTCCGTCGCCGCACCGCTGCCGCTGATCACGGTGTAGCGCAGCGCGTCCGCCCCGTACCGCTCCTTCACCACGAGCGGATCGATGCCGTTGCCCAGCGACTTGGACATCTTGCGCCCCAGGTGGTCGCGCACGGTGCCCGTAAAGTACACGTCCGTGAACGGGATCTCGCCGCGGAACTCGATCCCCGCCATCACCATCCGCGCGACCCAGAAAAACAGGATCTCCGGCGCCGTCACCAGCGAGTGGCCGGGATAAAAGGCGCGCAGGTCGTCCGTCTCCTCCGGCCATCCCATGGTGCTGAACGGCCACAGCCACGAGCTGAACCAGGTGTCCAGCACGTCCGGGTCCTGCTCCAGGCTCGCTCCCCCGCACTTCGGGCAGGCCGTGGGCGTCTCGCGGGCCACGATGGTCTCCGCGCATCCCTCGGACTGGCAGTACCAGACGGGGATGCGGTGCCCCCACCAGAGCTGCCGGCTGATGCACCAGTCCCGGATGTTCTCCATCCAGTGCTCGTAGATCTTGCCGAAGCGCTCGGGCTGAAAGCGCAGGTCGCCGTCGCGCCACGCCTGCAGGGCCGGCTCCGCCAGCGGCTTCATCCGCACGAACCACTGCTCGCTCAGCCGCGGCTCCACCACCGTGTCGCAGCGGTAGCAGTGGGGCACGGCGTGCGCGTGCTCCTCCGTCTTTTCCAGCAGTCCCAGCTGCTCGAACGCCGCCACCACGGCGCGGCGCGCCTCGAAGCGGTCCATCCCGCGGAACGCTTCGGGCGCGGCGTCGTTCATCACCGCGTCCGGCGTCATCACGTTCAGCGAGGCCAGCCCCGTGCGCTGCGCCACGTCGAAGTCGTTGGGATCGTGCGCCGGCGTCATCTTCACGGCGCCCGAGCCGAACTCGGGGTCCACGTAGTCGTCGGCCACGATGGGAATGCGGCGGCCCGCCAGCGGCAGGTCGATCTCCTTGCCCACCAGCGCCGCGTAGCGCTCGTCGCCGGGATGCACGGCCACGCCGGTGTCGCCCAGCATGGTCTCCGGGCGCGTGGTGGCGACCACCAGGTACGGGCGGCCGTCGGGCAGCCGCGGCAGCCCTGGCACGTCCACGCCCTCCGCCAGCGGGTAGCGCAGGTGCCACAGCTTGCCAGGGTGCTCCGCCGGCTCCGCCTCTTCGTCGCTGAGCGCGGTAAGGCAGCGCGGGCACCAGTTGATGATGCGGTTGCCGCGGTAG
>DATING010000457.1:0-10736 GCA_035474555.1 Longimicrobium sp.
GCTGCCGGCGAGGGGACGGCATCCGCGTTGTTCCAAGAGGCACTACGGTGAGGGCGGAGGTGGATGACGGCCCTGGTACATCATCCACCTGATCGCGATCAGTAGGAGCGTGCCCGCGCCGGAAGCCCCGGCTGACGCCGCGGGATGGACGGACGAAACCGGGTGCGGTCTGTCCCACTGTGAAGATCGTGGATGTCTCACCTGGGACAGGGTTGACCCGGATCGGCGTGTGCAGGCGGGAAGAAAGCGTGGTGGGAGAACAAATGCACGCGGGGCACGGGCAGTGCTCCACGCCTGCTCCGTGAAGGTCCTCCCGCCCCCACCGCTCCACTGCCTCATGATCCTCTCGCTCCGCTTCGCACGCGCGGCGCTCCTCGCGGCCCTGCTCGCCGCGCCCGCCGCCGCCCAGCGCCCGCCGCCGCGCCCGGACGTCCGCGTGGCGCAGGCGACGCCCGAGTACGTGCTGCGCATGCACGCCATCCGCGTGCGCAACACCGACGGCTCGCAGGCCACCGACATCTCGCCCGCGCAGGTGCAGCAGTGGGTGCAGAAGACCAACCAGGTGCTGACGGCGTCCGGCGCGGGCATCCGGCTGCAGTGGGACCCCAGCCCCACCGGTCCGGACTGGGAGACGCTGGACAACACTACCATCAACCACGCCGGCTTCGGGAACGCGCAGGCCACGGCGGCGGCTAACGCCGTCGCGGCCAAGTACCCCGGCAAGCTGGTGGTCTTCTTTCGCCGCGACGCCGGCAACGGGCCCAACCCCAACACCGGCAACGGCTGGTCGGACGACCCGGCGAGCGGCGTGCTGTTCATCGCCATGCCCGGCTTCGCGCAGACCACCGTGGTGGGCGACGTGACGCCCGGCACCGCGGACGGCGAGACCTCCGTGCAGAACATCTGGCAGCTCGCCCACGACTTTGGCCACTTCCTCTCCCTGGACCACACCTTTCCAGGCAGCACGGACGAAGGCACCAACACCGTGGCCAAGGCCGCCGCGTACATCCGCAACAACGGCGGCGCACAGGGCGCACTGGACGGCGACGGCATCGCCGACACCCCGGCCGAGGCGGGCACCGGCTTCTTTGCCACGCAGGGATGGACGCTGTGCGGCGGGCACGACCCGTACACCATCAGCGGCACGCGCACCAACGGGCAGCCGTTCACGTACGAGTACCGCCCCGCGCGCAACAACATCATGAGCTACTTCGCCTGCGAGCCCATGCGCTTTACGCCGGGGCAGGTGGCGCGGATGCGGCAGGCGCTGCAGCACCCCAACCGCGTGATGCTCGTCCAGGCGCCGTGCCCGCCGGACTTCGCGCAGGTGCCGGCGTCCGCGTTCCAGACCTGCTTCGACTACTGGGCGCGCCGCGGGATGTGGCCCGTGTCGCTGGCGTCCAACCGCATCGGCAGCGCCACGTTCTTCGCCGGCTCCATGCAGGCCGGTGCCGACCGGCCCGTGCGCACCATGATGACCCAGGCGCAGTTCCAGGAGGCGTTCAACACCTTCAAGACGCGCAACTTCCGCCCGGACCGCATCCACGTGCTCTCCACCCCGGACGGCCCGCGCTTCAACGTGATCTGGACGCCCGTGGACGGGCAGTTCGAGGTGCGCGCGGACCTCACGACGGAGCAGTTCGGCACCACGTGGACGCAGATGCGCGCCGCCGGCTTCGTGAACACCGACCTGGCGGGATACGCGACGGCGGGCGGCACCCGGTTCGCCGGCGTGTGGGTCAAGCGCGCCACGCAGGGCGATGCCAGCTACGGCGACATGACGGCCGCGGCGTACCAGCAGCGCTTCGACCAGATGTGGGCGCAGGGATTCCGTCCCGTGCGGCTGTCCGTCTACAACGTGGGCGCGGAGACGCGGTACGCAGCCGTGTGGGAGAAGGTGCCCGGCAGCTGGGCGCAGCGCTTCGGGATGACGGCCGCGCAGTTCCAGGCGGAGTACGACACCCGCGCGGCCGCCGGCTTCCGGCTGCACCAGGTGACCCCGCTGGGCGACCGCTTCGCCGCCACCTGGTTCAAGCCCTGACCCTCGGTGGATGGGTGGGGTGGATGACGGCCCCCGTGCACGTCGGCCGATTCCAAGAGGCGCCCCCACCGCTCGCGTAGGCTCGCACCTCCCCCAATAACCCCTGGGGGAGGTTGGAACCGCGGATCGTGGCGGTTCAACGGGGCTCGCATCCGCGCGTGCCATGAACGACGAAGCCGCCCGCCGGATCTCCGGCGGGCGGCTCTGCGTCTGCGCTGTTGGTGTCGGCGGAGGCCGACAGCGTGAAGTTGTAGCCGCGAATTTATTCGCTTTCGTTTCTCTTCTCCCCTTACCGCCCCGTGCGCGGGTAGATGCGGTACCGCTCGCGAGTGGCGTTCCACGCTTCGCGCTCCTGCGTCCAGCGGCGGTCGATCTCGCGCGGGTCGTCGCCGCGGTCGAACGCGGCGCGCGCCCACCGCGAGCCGATCATCTGCGTGAATCCCTCGTTGCGGACGCGGAACTGCGCGGGGTTCTGCTTCTTGGCCTCCGTCGCCAGCACCAGCGCCGTGTAGGCCGGGCGGAACGTCGCGCGGTCCGTCACGTCCAGCCGCAGCGTGGTGAACGTCTCCCCCTTGTACTGCGTATCCACCTTGGGATCCGTCGTGGGGGTGATCTGCACGGGCGTCAGCGTCATGCCGGGAAGGTTGTACGCGGCCACTGCCTCGCGCAGCCGGTTGGCGTCCAGCCAGGGCGCGCCCACGTAGTTGAACGGCGCGTCCGTGCCGCGCCCCACGTGCACGTTGGTCCCCTCCAGCAGCACGAGGCCGGAGAACTTCAGCTCCGCGTCCACCGAGCGGATGTTGGGGCTAGGGGGGACGAAGCGCAGCCCCGTCTCCTCGAACCACATGTCCGGCCGCCAGCCGTCCACGGGCACCACGTGCAGCTCCGCGCCGATCTTCGCGTCCTCGTTGAAGTAGCGGGCGATCTCGCCGGCCGTCATCCCGTGGCGCAGGGGGACGCTGTAGTAGCCTGTGATGACCTGCGTGACCTCGCGGACGGCCAGGTCCATCACCGGCCCGTCCTGCGCGTCGGTGATGGGATTCGGCCGGTCCAGCACGACGAAGGGGATGCCGCGCTTCTTCGCCTCCTCCATCGCCATCGCCATCGTCCACACGAAGGTGTAGACCCGCGCGCCGATGTCCTGGATGTCGAACACGAGCACGTCCACCTCCGCCAGCTCCGCCGCCGTGGGGCGCTGGGTCCGGTCGTACAGCGAGTAGACGGGGATGCCGGTCTTTGTGTCGCGGCCGCCCACGAAGGTGGCGCCCGCCTCCAGGTCGCCGCGGATGCCGTGCTCGGGGCCAAAGAGGGCCACCAGCCGCACGCCGGGGGTGCGGGCCAGCACGTCCGCGCCCAGCTCGCCGGCGCGCGTGACGGCGCTGGGGTTGGTGATGAGCCCCACGCGCTTGCCCCGCACCAGGTGCATGGAGTCGCGCAGCAGCACCTCGATCCCGGGCATCACCGTGTCCGCGCGGGTCTGCGCGCCTTCCGCGGCGGGCGCGGCCGGGGCTGCGCTGGCGGAATCCGCCCCGCCGTCCGCCGACTGGGAGGACGACGAGCCGGTGCCGCAGGCGCCCGCGGACAGCACGGCGAACAGCAGGGTGAGGGCGGATCGAAGGCGGCGTGATTGAAGCTGCATCGTGGGCGCTGCTGGGTTGGGGACTGCCGCCGTCCACGACGCGCGGCACCGTACCGATTCCCTCCACGCCTGCGAATCGCGCGCCGCCGTCGCCTGGAGCGGCCTCCGCCATCCAGCAGGTTTTTGGAACGCAGCGTTCGCGGAGTTGAACCAATGCGCACGCAGAGGACTGAACCACGCTCTGCGTACTCTCGGTTTTCTTCCGCGAACTCTGGGGGTTCATACCGGACCGCTAAATTGATTGTGCACGTGAGTTCTACTGCTGCCGTTCCCCGTGGCCTCTTTCCCCCTGTGTGAGGCCTTCTTTGAATCACGAATGCACAACCAATCAGAGATATCGGGTATCAGGGCCCGCGCGATCCCTCCCGCGACCACGCTGCGGGGCCGCGACCTTCCTCCCCCGTAAGCGAAACCGCCCGCCGCTCGGGGGAGCGGCGGGCGGTTCATCAGGCGTCCCGCACGAGGCGGACGATCAGGGCGTGTAGGTGGAGTTCTGCGCCTTGGGCGTGCCGCGGCCGCCGGGGCCGTACACCGCCGTCACGAGCGCATCCGCCCAGTTGCTGCCGTCCATGTTGCTGTTGTCCAGCGCCGGGTTCAGGAGCTCGCGGCTGATGCCGTTCTGCGCCGAGATGGCGGCGGACGCGAACTGGGTGCGGTCCAGGGTCAGCGTATCGGCGGCAGGGCCGTATACGCGGGCGATCTTGAAGGCGTCCAGGCTGTTGACCAGGCTCAAGGCGGCGCCGTAGGCGTAGTCCACTGGCACACCGCCGTTGTTGGTGGTGTTGGTGGTGTTGCCCAGCACCACGTAGCCGCCCGGCGCCACGACCACGGACGAGGAGATCACGTGGTACGGCCGCCGTCCCGACGCGGCCGAGTCGGCGATGACCAAGTTCTGCAGGTCTACCTCGCGGGTGCCGGCGTTGTAGAGCTCCACCCATTCGCCGCTGGCGTCGGTGATGACCCCGCCTGGGTTCACCAGCACCTCGTTGACCACCAGCAGGTACTGCACGTCCGTCTCGATCATCACCTTGAAGCTGAAGGTGGTGACCGTGGCGGGCTTGTTGAACTGCCAGGTCTTGCTGCCGGACACTACGTCCTTGGCCAGGATCTCGGAGTACCGAAAGAACGGCTGGTTGGCCCCGGTAAAGAAGTCCGTACCGTCCGCGTTCGCCACCGTCACTTCACCCGCCCCCGAGGTGGAGTACGGCTGCTGCGAGAAGAAGACGCGGATGCCGTCGGGATCGGGCGTGGCGCCGTCGGGGGTGCCGATGGCCTCGTTCATCAGGTTCTGCACCGTCACGTCCACGGAGAAGGTCTCCGTCCCCGCGTCGTAGCTCGAATTGCTGGACGAGAGCCTCACGTACACGTTCTGCCCGCCGTAGATGACGCCCGACGCGCCGCCCAGGCGAGGGCTGGCCGATGCGCAGCTGATGCCGGCGGCGCTGCCCGTGCACTCCAGCTCCTGCAGGACCGTGGAGGGAAGCTTGACCGTCCCGTCGCGGGCGCCCACCGGCTGGGTGTCGTCGGAGCAGGCCCCGAGCAAGGCGGTTCCAAGGACGAAAGACGTCAGGAGCCGCCCCATGCGGGGGGCCCGGAGGGTAGAGCTATGCATGATCCTGGGACGTGTGGGAATGAGGAGGGGGAGAACGTGAGCCAGCCCGGATTGCTACTGTTCCTGCCCACACGCCGCGGAAAGCCGGCCCGTAGGGTCCATCGCTGCCATGCCGATCCGGCAGCAGGTCGCCCCCTGAAGGGCGGACCGGTTTCGTGAAGATGTACTGCTACGCACCAATGTCGCACAAAAACGTGCCGGGGGCAATGGTCTTTGTTCAATCTTCGCCAAAGCCCCTGGCCGCCAACTCCGAACCGCCGTGCGCATCCGTGTGGAAGCTCACCACGATCCTCGTTCCCCGCAAGGCTCGCAAAGTGCGGCGGGCGCGCGGATTGCGAATCCGGAGCGTCGCGGACCCGCGGCTGCCTGCCGCGAACCCGTCCGCACGCCCACCGATCCCCCCCTTCCGATGATCCTCGCCATGACGAATTCCAGGTGTTTGCTGCTGGCCGTGCTGCTGCTTGCCGCGTGCGGATCGGAGGGAGGCGCGGACGCCCGCTCGTCCGCGGATTCCGCCGCCGTGCCCGCCACGTCGGCTTCCGGCGCGGACTCCGCCGCCGCGCCCCCGCCCGCCGCGCCCGAGCCGGCGCCGCGGACGATCGTGCTCGCGCCGGATGGGCTGGAGCTGGCCGGGGGCGCGGGCGGGGCGGCGAAGCTCGCGTTCGGCGGGCCGCGGGCGGGCGCGCTGGCGGCGGTGAGCGGCGTGCTGGGGGAGCCGCGGGAGCAGGGCGCGCAGGAGGAATGCCCGGCCGGGCCGCTCTACCAGGCGCAGTACGCGGCGGGGCTGCAGGTGGTCTTCCAGGACAGTGCGTTCGTGGGATGGTCGGCGGGGGAAGGCTCCACCTTTCGCACGGCGTCGGGCATCGGCCCCGGCTCCACGGTGGCGCAGCTCAAGGCTGCCTATCCCGCCGCCACGGTCGAAGAAACCTCGCTGGGCATGGAGTTCGCCGCCAGCGAACTGTACGGCATCGTCACGGATTCCACCGCCGCGGGGCAGGTGCAGATGATGTTCGCCGGCACCAACTGCATCTTCCGGTAACACATTGGATGATGAGCGGGAGCCCCGGCGCCGTCCTGGCCGCCGGGGCTCTCGCGTCTTCAGAACCGGAAAACCGGGTTCATCACGCACCGGGATCCCCGCGTCCCGGCCCGCCCGGCGGCGCGCCGCCGATCGCGATCGCGGAGCCGACGAAGGGCAGGACGGTCGGATAGTTCGCCACCGCGCCCGTGGGCGTCGCGGCGGAGGTGCCCCACTGCGTGATCCCGCTCGGCATCAGCCGGCGCAGGTCGTAGCGCTGGCCGTCCAGCTCGAACGGGCGGCTGGAGACCAGCTGCGCGGAGAACACGTTCAATCCAAGGAGCGGCTGGTTCGCCGTCCCCGTGCCCAGCGTGGCCCCCGTGACGACGGCCACGCGCCGGAAGCGCGCGATCTCCTCCCCCGCGCCGAACGAGGCGGGGTCGTCGAAGGTGGCGGCCGGCTGCCGGTTCAGGTAGACGGCGAACTCGCCGATGGCATCCATCCCCAGCGTCAGGTCGCCGTTCTGGACCGGGGTGGAGGTGAACGGATCGGCCAGGAAGGTCAGCCGCGCCGTCCCCTCGCCCGGCGCGCCGCTGAACAGCTCGCCCTCGATCCCCTGCAGGTGCAGGAAGTAGCCGGCATCCAGCAGTGCGCCGCCCGCGCCGGCGTAGAACCGCCCCGTGACGTACCAGGCGACCTCGCCCGGAAGTATCCCCTCCATCGTCCCCCCGTTTCCCGTGGATCCCGTCCCGCGCCGATGCCGCAAGCTCGCGTGCGCCGCCGCGCCGTGCAACGGTCAGGAAGCAGGCGGATGCGAGTCGCTGTCCTTTGATCCGCCGGGCCCTCCGTCCCCCGGGCGGGGTGGTCGCCGCTCGCCTGGGGGGCCATATTCCCGGTGTGAAGACGCGGGCGCGCGGGCCCATCGAAGTGACGAGGAAAGCAGGCGAGCGATGGGGACTGTGCCGTACGCACCAGGCACGGAGGGAGTGGAGCTGGTTCCGGCGCACGGAACGGCCGCGGACGAGGCCGCCGGAGGGCTGTTCGCCGGCCCGGGTGCCGTGCGCGCCCGGTGCCGCGACGCGGACTGGGCCGCCACGCCGCTGGGCCCGGTCTCCGCGTGGCCGGCCAGCCTGCGGAGCGCGGCGGCCCTGGTGCTGGCGGCGCCCGCGCCCATGGTGGTGCTGTGGGGGCCGGAGCTGGTGCAGGTGTACAACGACGCGTACGCCGGCATGATGGGCACCAAGCACCCCGCCGGTCTCGGCCAGCCCACCCGCGCGTGCTGGCCCGAGGTGTGGGACTTCAACGCGCCGCTGTACGAGGGCGTCGTGCGGCGCGGAGAATCGTTCACCTTTACGGACCAGCCGCTGGTGATCCATCGCCGCGGCCAGCCGGAGGAGGCGTTCTTCACCCTCACCTACAGCCCCGTCCCGGACGAGGGCGGTGGGGTGGGCGGCGTGCTGGTGGTCGTGTTCGAGACCACGGAGCGGGTGCGCGCCCGCGACGCCCGCGTCCGCGAGCGCGACCGGCTGCTGGCGGAGAGCGAGGCGGCGCGGCGGGCCGCCGAGCGTGCCGCGCAGGTGACGGGGATGATCACCACGCACCTGGCCGAGGGCGTGTGCATGATGGACGCGGAACGCCGCCTCACCTACATGAACCCCGCCGCGGAGCGGGTGCTGGGGTGGACGGAGGCGGAGCTGCGCGGCGACGTGCTGCACAATCGCGTGCACTACCTGCACCCCGACGGGCGCCCGTATCCCATCGAGGAATGCCCCCTGGGCCAGGTGCTGTGGGCTGCGCGGCCGGTGCTGGGGCTCAAGGACCAGTGGGTGCGCAAGGACGGCAGCTTCGTGCACGTGGTGACCACCTGCACCCCCATCCTGGAAGACGGGCGCGTGGTCGGCGCCGTGCTCTCGCTGCACGACGACACCGACCGCCGCGCCGCTGACGCCGAGCGGGAGCGGCTGCTGGGCGAGGCGGAGCGGGCGCGCGCCGAGGCCGAGGAGGCCAACCGCGCCAAGGCCCAGTTCCTGGCCGTGATGAGCCACGAGCTGCGCACGCCCCTGAACGCCATCGGCGGGTACGCGGAGCTGCTGGAGATGGGGATCCGCGGCCCCGTGACCCCCGCGCAGCGCGAGGACCTGGTCCGCATCCAGACCAGCCAGCGGCACCTGCTGGGGCTCATCAACGAGGTGCTGAACTACGCCAAGATCGAGACCGGCGCGGTGCACTACGACCTGGAAGAGGTGCCCGTGGGCGAGGTGCTGGCGGCGGCGGAGTCGCTGGTGGCGCCGCAGGCGCGGGCGCGCGGCCTGGTGCTGGCGGTGGAGGCGCCCCCCGCCGCGCTCGCCGCCCGCGCCGACACCGAGAAGCTGCGCCAGATCGTGGTGAACCTGCTTTCCAACGCGGTCAAGTTCACGGACCGCGGCGGCCGCGTGGAAGTCGCGTCCGCGCGGGAGGGGGCGCAGGTGACCGTCCGCGTGCGCGACACGGGGATGGGCATTCCCGCGGACAAGCTGGGGGCCATCTTCGACCCGTTCGTGCAGGTGCGCGCCGACCTCACGCGCACGGCCGAGGGAACGGGGCTCGGGCTCGCCATCAGCCGCGACCTGGCCCGCGGCATGGGCGGCGACCTGCGCGCGGAGAGCGAGCTGGGCCAGGGAAGCACCTTCATCCTCACGCTCCCCGCGGCCTGACGCGGGCCGAACCCGGGCGGTGGAAGAGACGTGAGAGAGCCCCGGTGCTGTCCTGGCGCCGGGGCTCTGTGCTGGAGCTAACTGTCACTACTCAGTAAAGGAAAAGCCATCCACGATCCGGTTCAGCTGCTTTTCAAGCTTCTCGATGTCCGCCTGAGGTGTATTCGGTTTGAAGTGGAGACCGAAGTACCCATTACCGAGCGGCGGATGCCAGCTCGCCTCCGGCGTGATCATCATCCACCACGTGTGCGGAGTCCTGGTTGCCGGGTTGGGCGCGTGCTCAGAGAGCTTGAATGTCACATCCGAGTAGTTCGTGCGGGCCATCTTGGACCTCGGCGTTGGGATTTGCGCAGAGCATCGGGTTAGGCTGGCCAGCCGATCAAAGGAATACCGCGCTCCCCGGGAGTCCGCAACTGTCCTAAACCGTTGATATCGAAGCAGATCGTTGTAGATGAACTATGCGGAAGAAGCAACTGCAATGACTTCGGTTCTCTACTGACACTATCACTGCCATTGGTCGCCAGAATACGGCCAGAACGTGAAAAGATATTTGCGGCATTCCTGCGAGGCTCGGACGCACCCGTCGCACACGGGCATCACGCCTCTGCGCCGCCCTCCCGCGGCAGGCGCAGGATGAACACGCTGCCCTCGCCGGGGGTGCTCTGCACGATCAGGTCGCCGGCCATGGCGCGGGCCAGGTCGCGGCTGATGGCCAATCCCAGCCCCACGCCCTCCTGCGGCTGGCTCAGGCGCCGCCCCACCTGCTGAAACGGGTCGAAGATCCGCTCCTGCTCCTCGGGCGGAATGCCGATCCCGTTGTCCCGCACCCGCAGCTCCACCCACGCGTCGTCCGCGCCGCACGAGAGCACCACCCATCCGCCCGCCGGGGTGAACTTGATGGCGTTGCCCACCAGGTTCAGCAGGATCTGCCGCACCCGCTCCGTGTCGCCGCGAAAGCGCAGCCCCGGATCGCAGGGCTCCGACGTGTACGCCACGCCCCGCGCCTCGGCCTGCGGCGCCACGAGCGACTCCACGCCGGCGATCACCTCCTGCGCGGCGAGCACCTCCACGTCGAACTGCATGCTCCCCGCCTCCAGCCGCGCAAAGGAGAGGATGTCGTTGATGAGCGTGAGCAGGTGCCGCTGGTTGGCGGTGATGCGGGCCATGGCGCCCCGCTGCGCCTCCGTCATGGGGCCGTGGATGCCCATGTCCAGCAGCTCCACGTACCCGCCGATGGCGTTCAGCGGCGTGCGCAGCTCGTGGCTCATGGACGCCAGGAAGTCGGCCTTGGTGCGGTTGGCCGCCTCGGCCTCGGCGCGGGCGGCCTGGGCCTCCCGCAGCAGCGCCTCACGCTCCAGCTCGGCGCGCTTGTGCTCGGTGACGTCCGTGAAGAGGATGGCGACCCGGTGCTGCCCCGGCTCGTCCACGCGGAACGCGAAGACGTCGAACCAGCGGCCCATGGCCTCGGAGCCGCTCTCGAACCGGCTCGGCTGGCCCGTGCGCGCCACGCCGCCGTAGATCTGGAACCAGTGCTCCTCCAGCCCCGGCAGCATCTCGCGCGCGCACCGGCCCACGGCGTCCGGGGGCAACCCCGTGTGCTTGACGAACGCCGGGTTGACCTCCACGAACCGATAGTCCACCGGCTGGTCGGCCTCGTCGAAGAGCACCTCCACCACGCAGAAGCCCTCGTCGATGGAGTCGAAGAGGGTGCGGTAGCGGGCGTCGCTCTGGCG
>DATING010000458.1:0-5737 GCA_035474555.1 Longimicrobium sp.
ATCGCCAGCGCGGCCCCGCCCGCCGCGCGGCCGGTGTACAGCGCGTGGAACAGGCCCTGGGACGAGAGCGGATCGAAGCACATGCTGGCATCGCCCGCGGCGAGCCACCCGTCGCCCCCCGCCGCACCCGGCCGCGCGCCGTGGGCCGCGCACGTCCGCACGGAGCCCGCACGCCCCGTATCCGCGTCGGCCAGCTCCGCGGCCAGGGTCGGCAGCGCCAGCGCCCGCTCCAGCAGCCGCCGGTGCACGCCCGAGGCGCGGACGTGGTCCGCGTCGCCGTGGAACGCGAGCAGGCGGCGCCCCCCGGGTAGGGGCGCCGTGTACCACCAGCCGTCCGGCTCGCTCTCCACGTAGGTGACCGCCTGCGCGCGCCCCACCAGCGGCAGGTGCGTCCACGCGCAGACGAGCCGGTCCTCCACCGCCGGACGCCCGGCGAGCTCCGGGAGCAGCCGGGACCCGCGCCCGGTCGCATCGATCACCACCGGCGCGGCGATGCGGACCGCGCCGGCATCCACGATCCACCCGTTCCCGTCCCGCGTCACGCGCGCCGCGGCGGGCGCGACCAGCCGCACGCCGCGGTCGACGGCTTCCATCCGCAGCCGCGTCTCGAAACGGCGGCGGTCCAGCCGCACGCCGGGCCCGTCCGGGTCGGCGAGCGCATCCAGTTCCACCGGTCCGGGTGCGCCCCACACGCTGCGCCGCGCCCAGACCGGCGCGTGGCCGTCCGCCAGGATCGCGGCCGGATCCAGCCCCAGCCCCGCGAGCAGCCGCCGCGCCGCACCCGGCAGCGTCTCGCCGATCCGGTCTTCCGGCTCGGCGCGGCGATCTACCAGGACGACGCGCGTACGCCCGGCCAGCGCGAGTGCCGCCGCGGCGCCGGCAGGGCCGGCGCCGACGACGACCACGTCCGCATCCACCACCGTCAGCGCCGCAGCAGGCCGTTGGGGAAGCGGTTCACCTTCTCGATCCCGCTCAGGTCCACGTCCGCCGCCGAGCCGCCGGCGCCCGGGACCACGCCCACGGCGCTGGCCGACGGCCGTCCCACCCGGCGCGTGGACGTCATCAGCGCCTGGTTCAGCGCCGCCTCGTCCGCGGCGTCCGAGGTGATGAGGTCGTGCTCATCCTCCACCTCGATCTGCGCGGGGAACGCACCGTCCGCGGGCCCGGGGTGCACCTCCACCACGCCCAGGTGGTCGAAGTGGCGGACCATGTTGTTGATCTGGCTCGTGTAGCTGTCCGAGCCCAGCGGCTCGATCCACGCCGCGCGGTTGGCGAAGGCCTTGCGGCGCTCGCTCATGGGCCGGTCCGGATTCACCACGATCTCGTAGTTCTCCTTGGTCAGCACCTGGTTGGGCACGCGCGCGGGCCAGAAGCTGGGCACGTACGGGTCATACGCGCGGTCGTAGCCGGACCGGCAGCTGGCCGTGTCCGTCTGCCAGGGCACGGCCATCCACCGGGTGATCCCGCCCGGCTCCTGCGCCGTGAGCGGCCCGTTGGGGATGGTGACGCCGTCCGGGGTCAGGACGGTGCCCAGCGACGGCGGCACCCACCCGTCGCGGGCGTGGAGGAAGCGGAACGGCGCGGAGTACATCGTCGCCGAGCGCACGGGCCACGTCATCTCGCAGCCGGGGTGGAAGGCATCCGCCAGGCAGAACTCCAGGGCCGCGCGCGTGAGCATGTCGCCCTGCGCGGCCAGCGGCACCTCGTCCAGGCTCCGCGGCGGCGTGCGCGACGGGTCGTAGTCCGCGTCGAAGCGCCCGGCCGCCCACTGGTCCAGCATGGCGAGCTGGCAGTCCGTCAGCGTCACGTTCTGCCGGGGCGAGGCCACGGGCGGGATGTTCATCGCGTCGCCGTACAGCCACGGCCAGGGCTTGGGCGACGCGCCGTCCACGTCATACCGGCGAAAGCTGTTCGCCACCGTGCGCCGCAGCTCGCGCTCCGCCTGGCCGTTGCTGCTCAGGCGGGCCAGCGCCTCGGGCGAGGTGAGGTCGAACGTGCCCTCCCAGCCGAAGCCGGCCGCGAAGCCCGCGTTCACCCACTGGAGCCCCGCCAGCCGCTCGAAAAGGGGGAGGATGTCGCGGGTGAAGGAAGGGCGCTCGGGGGCCGCCAGCATCCCGGCCTGGATGGCCACGTCGCGCATCAGGTCCCACATCGTCCGCACGGACTTGCGCTGCGGGGCGTAGTTGGGGGGCGCGACGACGACCCACGCCGGCACCACCTCCAGCGGCTTGCCGTCCAGCGTCACCTGCGCCGTCACGGGCCCGTCCGACACGTCGTCGTGCCACCCCTCGTTGTTGGCGAAGGTGATGGCGTGGCTGCCGTCGTGCGAGCGGGACACGCCGTGCCCGCCCAGCACGATCAGGCGCCCCGCCTCGTCCGTGCGGATCTCGCCGAGGTACACGGGCATCTTCATGAACGCGCCGTCGAAGCGCTCCGGCCCCGCCTTGGCGCCGGAGACGGTGCGCGCCTCCGGGGTGATGGCGAGCCGCGTGCGGTCTTCCACCCCCGGGTTGCGCAGCGTGGTGGGCGGCGCGGACGCGGCCTCGGGGATGTCGAGCGCCAGCTCGAAGCCGTACCACGCCGACTTGGTGTTGGCGAGCTGCACCTTCCACTCGATCTTGGCGCCCGTGCGCTTGCCCGTGAGCTCCTTGACGATCTCGCCCAGCGCGTTGACGCCGTACACGCGAAAGCGCGCCGCCTGCCGCTTGAGGCAGCCGTCGGAGTCGCGGTACGAGCCGGGCGGCAGGGGCTCCGGCTCGTTGACCTCGGGCCCGATGAACCACTCGTGCGGGCTGCTCCCCACCCGCGCCACGCCGATGGAGGGGTAGATCACCGCCTTGACGATGCAGTCGTCCTTGGGGGGCGCGGCGGGGCGGGCCGGGCGCGGCTCGCGCGGATCGGCGAGCGGCTGGCCGTTGGCCGTGTGGCGCAGCCGGGCGCCCGCGGCGTACACCTCGCGCCGCACCACGGCGACGGACGACTCGGGGGACGGGGCGTTCGCCTCGGGCACCCGCCAGATGTTGAACGACAGCCCCTGCCCGTACTCCGCCTGGCCGCGCGCGCACACGTCCTGGCGGGGGAGCACCAGCCGCGCCACGGGCACGTACGGGCTGTCCGTCTCGGACCACTCCACCGTCGCCTCGTCCAGCGGCATGCGCTTGGGCTTGGTGCGGCGCTGGATGGACAGGGTAAAGCGGTACTCCCGCTCCGCCAGGCGGTTGGCGAGGTCCACGGCCAGGTAGTCCAGCGCATCGTCCGCCACGTTCTCCGGCGGCGTATCGGGCTCCAGCCGGTACTTCACGACCTCCTTGCCCATCCGGAAGGGGAGGATGGCCCAGTAGGTGGTGGTCAGGCAGCTCCCCTCCACCTTGTCGCTCATCTGGTTCAGGATGTCGTTCGTCTTCTCGTGCGCGGCCAGATATCCGGGATAATCCTGCTGCACGACGCCGGCGTAGGTGAACTCCACCATCTCCTGCGCGTTGTCCACGAAGAACCTGGGAAAGTTCTGCATGATGAGGTCGGCGGTGTCGCCCGTCTCGCCCAGCGCGTTGACCCCGTGCACGCCGAACAGCTTGAGGCCGATGCCCAGCGTGGAGCCCAGGTCCGGCGACATGGGCGACGTGTCGCTGGAAAAGCGCATCCACGCCTCCAGCCGCTCGTGCGCGAAGATGCCGACCCGCCAGTCCTTGGGCATGGAGTCCAGGCGCTCCAGGCGGCCATGCGCGGTGCCGTGCAGCTTGCGGAAGACGGCGCGCTCCGCGGGCGTCTGCCCCATGCGGATGCGCTTGGCCTGGCCCATCTCCACGAACATCTCGGCGAGCCGGCGCGCGGCGTCTTCCGGGCGGTCGAAACAGGCTGGAACCGGGTAGTCCTTGTCCTTGTGCATTGTCTCCGTGGAGCTTGAAGCGTGTGGGGATGAACTGCGGATTACAGGGGGACGGCAACTTCACCAGAGAAGGTAATTTGCGACTTTGCGGCGCGCCAGATTCATCTGCTTCCGGGCTGATACAATCGGCAGATACTCGCATCGCCCGCGGTCCAGGGCCGGATCGCAACGGATGCGGTGGATGGATTTCCGTCGTTTTCGATGATGTACGGTGCGGCGAGACGGTCCAGGACGGGTGATCGCGGAGATCGAATCCGCCGCGCGGAGATGCGCGGCACGGAATGCGGAAAGGTGGGTGCTTCGGATCGGGCGGCGTGATCCAGGGGTGGCATTCTGACCAGCCGTTCCGCGACGCAGCCGCGGGTGTTCTGTCCGGGAATCCAGGACACGACCTCCCAGACAGGGCCTGCTTCTACCGATCGCGATCAGGTGGATCGTGCACCGGCAGGTTTCTGCGCCGCGCGGCCAATATCGTCTCCCGCAAAAAATTCGGATGGCCGTCCTCGCGCCGGCAGCAGCCGCTCTGCCAAGGATCTCTGGTCTCCTGCACGACTCGGCGGATTCGCGTCCGGACGTCGCGGCGCATCCCTCCCGCACGGATGGGTCGGGAGAGTCGCCGAACCGGATAGTCGCGATCGTGACGTCTGGACGCGGATCGGACGGCGAGCGGCAGGGTGCATCAGGCCCTTGGTAGACAGGCTGCTGCCGGCGGGGGGACGGCCATCCGCGTTTTTTCGGAGAGGCAGGATCGACGCGGCGGAGGCGGATGCACGGCCTGGCACATCATCCACCTGATCGCGATCCGTAAGAGCCTGCCCGCGCTGGAGATGTGGATGAAGACGGATGGCCGCGTCCGACGCCCCTGCTGGATGGAAGCCCGCGATCCCTGGCGGGCGTCGAGGCGGGTATTCGGCTGGAGGCTGGATCGGCTCAGCAATGCCGGCGCGCTCGCACCGGGAGCACGCCGGCACAGGGATGGCCGAATGACGAAACGGGGCCGCGGTTGCACCGTCGCAACCACGACCCCGCCTCATCCAGAAGCCAGCAAAAGACTTCCTCACGCAGAGGAAACGGAGGGAACGGAGGCACCTCCCCCGAGAATTAATCCTCCGTTTCCTCCGTCCCCTCTGCGTGCGGAGATTGCTTCCTCGTCCATCCATCCGATCCAGAGCGAGATTCCTTCCCTGCCCTCCCACCTCCGTTCGCCTTCCCGTCCGTCGCCTATGCGGCCTGCCGGTCTCGGGCGAGCAGGCGCGCGACGAGGAGCCGCGCATCGACGGAGCGGTTCAGGACATCCACCGCCCCCAGCTCCCGCACCCACTCCAGCATGAGTTCGTCGGTCTGCGACGTGTAGACGACCACGGCGGTCCCCGAGCCGGCGAGCGCCTGCGTGAGGCCGATGCCGTCCAGGCGCGGCAGGGGGATCTCGGTGATCACCCACTCGGGGCGCAGGCGTTCCGCGTACCGGAGCGCCGCCTCGCCATCCGCCGCCTCGATGACGCCGAAGCCTTCCGCCTCCAGGATGCGGCGCAGCGACTGGCGCGCCTCGCGGTCGTCATCCGCCACCAGCACGCGGACGCGTCCCCCCGCACCGGTGCCCGGAGCGGCCGGCGTGATCTCCTGGACCGCGCGGGGCGCCGGCGCGGGGGCGGGGACCGCGACGGACGTCGAGGCCGCGACGGGAGCAGGCGTCGCAACGGACGCGGGAGGCGCGGCGGGGGCGCCCGTGCCCAGCAGCTGGGCCAGCAGCGCATCCACGTCCGACTGCGGCGAGGCGTCCGCGACCTCCACGAAGGGTGCGGCGACGTTGTCCAGCAGCTCGTGCAGCGAGGTGAGCCCGCGCACCACGCG
>DATING010000459.1:0-3609 GCA_035474555.1 Longimicrobium sp.
TCCGCTTCCGCGACGTGGGCAAGGTCTTCGACCGGCAGGACGAAGCCGTCGAAGGGCGTCTCCACCTGCACCGGCGAGCCATCCACCTCCGTGAAGACCGTCCGCAGCGCCTCATGACGCCGGACGATCTCGGTCACGCTCCGTTCCAGCGCCGCCTCATCCAGCGCACCCCCCAGGCGCCATGCTACGGGGATGTTGTACGCGGTGCTCCCCGGCTCCAGCCGGTCCAGGAACCACAGCCGCTCCTGCGCGAACGACAGCGGCAGGGGCTGCGTGCGATCGACCGGCACCACCGCGGGCAGCACGGGCAGCTCCGCGCGGCGCATCTCCTCCACGCGTCCCGCCAGCTCCCCGACCGTGGGTCCCTCGAAGAGCGCCCGCAGCGGCAGCTCCACGCCGAAGACCTGGCGGATCCGCGAGACCACCCGCGTCGCCATCAGCGAGTGCCCGCCCAGCTCGAAGAAGCTTTCCTCCACCCCCACGCGCTCCCGGCGCAGCACCTCGGCCCAGATGCCGGCGAGCACCTCCTCCACCGGCGTCCGCGGCGCCACGTAGCGGTCCGCCGAGGACGCGTATTCCGGCGCCGGCAGCGCCTTGCGGTCCAGCTTGCCGTTCGCGGTCAGCGGCAGCGCCTCCAGCACCATGAACGCCGCGGGCACCATGTGCTCCGGCAGCCGTCCCCGCACGTGCTCGCGCAGCTCGTCCGCGGCCACCTCGCCGGCCACGTACGCCACCAGCCGCCGGTCGCCCGCCGTGTCCTCGCGGACCACCACGGCGGCTTCGCGCACGCCGGGCCAGGCGCGCAGCACGGCCTCGATCTCGCCCGGCTCCACGCGAAAGCCGCGGATCTTCACCTGCGTGTCCACGCGGCCCAGGAACTCGATGGTCCCATCCGCAAGCCAGCGCACCCGGTCGCCGGTGCGGTAGAGCCGCGCACTGGGGAGATACGCGTCGGCCACGAACGCCTCCGCCGTCCGCTCCGGCTGGTTCAGGTACCCCAGCGCCACCCCCGCCCCGCCCGCGTACAGCTCGCCGGCCACGCCAACCGGCACCGGCTGCATCCCCGCGTCCAGCACGCGCACGTACGTGTTCGCGATGGGCCGGCCGATGGGAATCGACGCGCGCTCCCCGTCTTCCGCCCGCACCGTGTGGCAGCAGGTGAAGGTGGTATTCTCCGTGGGCCCGTAGCCGTTGATGAGCGTCGTCCCCGGCAGCTCCGCCAGCACACGGCGCACGTGCGGGACGGAGAGCACGTCGCCGCCGGCCAGCAGCTGGCGCACGCCGCGCAGGACCTCGATCCGCTCCTCCACCACCAGGTGAAAGAGGCCCGCCGTCAGCCACAGCACGGTGACGCCGTGCTCCGCCAGCGCCCGCCCGATGCTCTCCACCGTCGGCTGCTCGGCGGGATGGAGGGCGAGGCGCGCGCCGTTCAGCAGCGGCCCCCACAGCTCCAGCGTGGCGGCGTCGAACGAGGTGGGCGCAAACTGCAGGAAAACGTCGGAGGGGGCGATGGCAACGAAGTCCTGCCCGCGCACCAGGCGCACGATGGCGCGGTGCGGCACCTCCACGCCCTTGGGCCGTCCCGTGGAGCCGGAGGTGTACATCACGTACGCCGCCGACTCGGGATCCGTCCCCGCCGCCGGCGCATCCGCCGGCTCCGCCGCGATCGCCGCCGCGTCCGCGTCCACCCGCACGATGCGCGCGGCGTGGGGCGGCAGGCGCTCCGCCAGCGCCGACTCCGTCACCAGCACGGGGACGGCGGTGTCGGCCAGCATGAACGCCAGCCGCTCCGCGGGATACGCCGGGTCCAGCGGCACGTACGCGCCGCCCGCCTTCAGCGCCGCCAGCAGGGCGACGACCATCTCCGGCCCGCGCTCCAGGCACACGCCCACGCGCGTCCCCGCGGCCACGCCGGCGCGGCGCAGGTGGTGGGCAAGCCGGTTGGCGCGACCGTCCAGCTCCGCGTACGTCATCCGCCCGCCGTCCCACGCCAGCGCCACGGCCTCCGGCGCCGCGGCGGCGGCCTGCGCGAAGAGCGTATCCACTGTGGCGCGGGGGAGCTCGGGCGCGGCGCCTTCGCCCAGCGCGAGCAGGCGGGCGCGCTCCGCATCCCCGAGCAGCTCCAGCCGCGAAAGCCGCACGTCCGCGTCCGCGGCGACCTGCTCCAGAACCCGCTCCAGGTGGCCGAGCATCCGCACGATCGTGCCGCGCTCGAACAGGTCCGCGCTGTAGGTCAGCCCTCCCCTCAGGCCCTGGGCAGTCGCCGTGAGCATCAGGGAAAGATCGAACCTGGCGCTCGCGTGCTCCGCTCCGACTTCGCTCACCTCCAGCCCCGGCAGGGCGGCGCTCCCGCCCGCGGCGTTCTGCAGCGTGAACATCACCTGGAAGAGCGGCGTATGGCTCAAGCTGCGCTCCGGCTGCAGCTCGGCCACCAGCTTCTCGAAGGGCACCTCCTGGTGCTCGTACGCACCCAGCGTGACCTCCCGCGCCCGCCCCAGCACTTCGCGGAAGCCCGGATCTCCCGAGAGATCGGTCCGCAGTACCAGCGTGTTGACGAAGAAGCCGACCAGCCCCTCGACCTCCTTCCTGGTCCGCCCCGCGATCGGGCTGCCCACGACGACGTCCTCGCTCCCGCTGTACCTGGAGAGCAACACCTGGAAGGCAGACAGCAGGGTCATGTACAGCGTGGCGCCCTCGCTGCGCGCCAGCGCCTGCAGCCGCTCCAGCAGCTCCGGGGCAAGCTCCACCGGCACCGTGGCGCCCCGGTACGTCTGTACCGGCGGGCGCGGATGATCCGTCGGCAGCTCCAGCAGCTCGGGCGCACCCGCCAGGCGCTCGCGCCAGTACGCCAGCTGCCGCTCCAGCACCTGGCCCTCCACCTGCTCGCGCTGCCACACGGCGTAATCGGCGTACTGCACCCCCAGCTCGGAGAGCGGCGACTCCCCGCCCGCGCGATACGCCGGGTACAGCACCTCCAGCTCCCGGTAGAGCACCCCCATGCTCCACCCGTCGCTGACGATGTGGTGCATCGACAGCAGCAGCACGTGCTCCTCCGCGCCCAGGCGCAGCAGGCTCGCCCGGAAGAGCGGGCCCGCCGCAAGGTCGAACGGCCGCTCCGTGCTCTCCGCGACGAGCTCCCGCTGCACCTCCGCCTCGCGCCTCTCGCGAGGGAGATGGGATAGGTCCTTCCGCGTCAGCCCGAAGCCGCTGAAGGGCGCGACCACCTGCCGGGGAGTGCCGCCCTGCTCCCGGAAGACCGTCCGCAGACCGTCGTGGCGCCGCACGATCTCGCCCAGGCTGCGCTCCAACGCGTCCACGTCCGGCGCGCCGCGCAGCCGCAGGGCAAAGGGGAGGTTGTAGAAGGCACTTCCCGGCTCCAGCTGGTCCAGGAACCAGAGCCGCTCCTGCGCGAATGAGAGCAGCGGCGGCTCCGTGCGCTCCACCGGCACCACGGGCGGCAGCACCGGCAGCTCCCTGCGCCGCTCGTCCTCCACCGCCTTCGCCATCTGCGCCAGCGTGGGTCCTTCGAAGAGCGCCCGCAGCGGCAGCTCGACGGCGAACACGGCCCGGACACGCGACACCACCCGCGTGGCGAGCAGCGAGTGCCCG
>DATING010000460.1:0-4806 GCA_035474555.1 Longimicrobium sp.
TCGTCATCAACGCGCTGATGCTGTACCTCACGAGCTTCATCGCCGCGCACTTCGGGTACGGCTTTCACGTACGCGACTTCGTCTCCGCCCTCATCGGCGCGGTGGTGATCAGCCTGGCGACGTGGTTCCTGTCGCTGCTGATCAAAGACAAGGATGACCGCTAGCAGCCGCCTGGACGCGTTCACGCTGGACGACGGCGCGCTGGAGGTGGAGCTCTGGCGCGACCCCGCGTACGCGTCCGGGTCGGCCGAGAACCCCCATCGCTACGACCGGGAGATCGTGGTCGGCGGGCACCACGGCCAGGCCACGGGCGTGGAGGTGCGGGTGGATGGCGTGCCCGTCGCGTCCGCGGTCCTGCTCTGCGATGCGGGATGTCCCGGCGTGTCGTCCAGCGATGCGGTGGTGCGCGACGGCACGCTGTACGTGGCCCTGCGGGATCACGCGGCCGCGCTGTCCCTGCCGTCGCTGGAGGTGCGGTGGATGACGGACGTGGACGATGCCTGCGTGTTCGGGTTCGTGGAGATCGGCGGGGCGGATGCGCTGCTCCTGCACGGCGAGCTGTGGATCTCGCGCCTGGGGCTGGACGGGCGCATCCAGTGGCAGCGCGGCGGCGCCGACATCTTTACGGGCGGATGCTGGATCGAGGGAGATGTGGTCGTGGCCGTGGACTGGAACGGCGCCGAGTACCGCTGGCGAGGGTCGGATGGCGAGGTGCTGGGCGTCACGCCCGGCGCCCACCCGCCGACCGGGGCCGGCGCCTAGGCCTGGGCGAGCGCCGATTCCAATCTCCTGGCGCGCCCCGGATGGGTCATGCGTCCGCACCGGAACAACCTCCCCCGACGGGTTATTGGGGGAGGTCGCAGGCAATCGGGCGGGTGCGGGCGCCGCGGGATGCCGGCCCTCGTGCACGAAGTTCTCCCCCTTTCCCGGCGCAGTTTGCCGGGCGAGGGGCCGGCGGTGAGGGACTGCTATCCCAGCGGCAGCCGGTAGGCCGTGACGTGCTCGCCGCCGGGCGGCTGAAAGTCGTGTTCGGGGGCGCGGACGAAGCCCATCCGCTCGTACATCCCCAGCGCGACCTGCATGCTGCGCGAGGTGTGCAGCCCCAGCTCCACCGCGCCGCCCTCCCGCGCGCGGCGGATGCACTCCATCACCAGCGCCTTGCCCACGCCGTGCCCGCGCGCGGAGGGCGCCACGGCCAGCAGACGCAGCTCCGGCCAGCTCACCGCATCCACCAGGTCGCCGTACGCGTCGGCCCGCGGCGGGTACAGCATCACGCTCCCCACGATCTCCCCGTTCCGCTCGGCGACGATGCGCTGCACGCCGGCATCGTCCCGGGCCAGCGCGGCGCGGACGGCGCCCTCCAGCCCGGCCCACGCCCCCGGTTCCATCGTATCCGCATACTCGCCGTACGCCTGGAGCGTCACCGCGGCCACGGCGGCACCGTCCTCCGCGCGGGCATCGCGCAGCCGCACGTCGTTTCCATCCTCCAACTGCGCCTGCATGCTCATCCCTGGTCTTTCGTCCCGTCCCTGCGGAACGCAAAGGCGCGGGGGAGAAGGACCTCCCGCCGCGCCCGTTGCGTTCCCCGTCCCGGCGCCGTTCAGGACGGGTCCGTCCATGGCTCGCGCGGGAGGGTGAAGAAGAAGGTGCTGCCCTTGCCCCACTCGCTGGCGACCCAGATGCGGCCGCCGTGCTGCTGCACGATGGTCCGGCAGATGGCGAGCCCCAGCCCCGTGCCCCCCTTGTCGCGCGCGTCGGACGAATCCACCTGGCGAAAGCGCTCGAAGATGTCGTCCAGCCGGTCCGCGGGAATGCCGCGGCCGCGGTCGCGCACCTGGAACAGCGCGTTGGGGCCGCGATCCTCCACGATCACCTCCACCAGCGCGTCCGGGGGCGAGAACTTGGCCGCGTTGGAAAGCAGGTTCACCAGCACCTGCACCACGCGGTCGGCATCGCCCCACACCTCCAGGCCGGGATCCACGCGGGTCTCCATGCGCACCCGCATCGCGGCGTCGGAGCCCTGCACGGCTTCCATGGCCTGCTGCACCAGCGGCTGCACGGAAAGCGCGCTGGGCTCCATCTCCAGGCGGCCGGAGTGCATGCGGTCCAGGTCCAGCATGTCGTTGATGAGCCGCACCAGCCGGTCGCTGTTCTGCGCGGCGATCTGCATCATGCGCTGGGCCTGCGGGGTGCCGTCCAGCTTGCCGCTGGCCAGCAGGCCCAGGCTGCCGCGGATGGAGGTGAGCGGCGTGCGCAGCTCGTGGGCGACGATGGAGACGAACTCGTCCTTCAGCCGCGCCAGCTCGCGGCGTGCGGCTGCGTTCAATCGCATCTCCACCTCGTTGGCGGCGGAGGCGCTCAGGTCCGTGAGCACGCGTACCTCGCGGTCCGACCATGCGCGCGGCTCGAAGCCGGCCACGCACAGGGTGCCCAGCGCGTGCCCCGAGCGCATGATGAGCGGAATGCCCAGGTAGCTCACCAGGTTCAGCTCGCGCAGCGCGGCGGTGTCGCAGGTGCGCGGGTCCGTGCGCGCGTCGGTGACGACCATGGGCTCGCGCGATGCCACCGCCCACTTGCAGTAGCAGTCCGCAAGGGGTGTGTTGCGGTCTTCCGGCCACCCCTCGGGGCCCAGGCTGCTCTTGGAGAACTGGCGCTGGCCGTCCACCAGGTTCACCTGGGCGAGCGGTGCGCCCAGGAACTCGGAGGCGAGGCGCGTAAGCCGGTCGAACGCCTCTTCGGGGGGCGTGTCGAGCAGCCCGGTGGCCGCGAGCAGGGCCAGCCGCTCGGGGTCGTTCAGGGCCTCGGCCAGGGACGCGGCCGGGGTGCCCGCGACCACGGGCGGTTCCGGGACCAGGAGCATGGAATCCTGCGGGATAGGAGTCGAGTGTTCGTCCAAGGTACCAATATCGGTTGGTTCGCCGGATTTCTGAAGCCCCCGCCAGCCTGGGCTCTGCAATCCGCGTCCCACGACGGTTCGCCTCGGCCGGTCGCACGCACCGCCGGCGTCCATCCACGGCGTGTCTCAAACGCTCTGGAATCCCGCGACCTCATCCTGCCCTCCGGCGCGGGCATGCTCTTCCCGAATCGCGATCAGGTGGATGATGTGCCACGGCAGGCATCCGCCTCCGTAACCGTGATCTTGCCTCCTCGCCGATCCCACGCGGCCATCCTGCGCCCTTCATCCGGCTCCCCGTCGCGGGCATCTTCTTACGGATCGCGATCAGGTGGATAATGTGCCACGGCAGGCATCCGCCTCCGCAGCCACGATTGATCCTCTCTCCGGCCCACCCAGCCATCCTGCGCCTTCATCCGGCTCCCCGGCGCGGGCACCTTCTTACGGATCGCGATCGGGTGATGACGTGCCACGCACATATCCGCCGCCGCCGCAGTGATCTTGCCTCTTCGCCGATCCCCACGCGGCCATCCCGCGACGTCATTCGGCCCTCCGGCGCGCGCATGCTCTTCCCGATCGCGATCAGGTGGATGATGTGCCAGTCCACGCATCCGCCTCCGCAGCCACGATTGTGCCTCTTCCAAAAAACGCGGATGGCCGTCCCCGCGCCGGCAGCAGCCCATCTACCAAGGGCCTGATGCACCCTGCCGCTCGCCGTCCGATCCGCGTCCGGCCATCGCGATGGCAATCATCCAGTTCGGCAGGCCTCTCCAACGGCCGTTCGTGCCGGAGGCATGCGACGCGACGTCCGTTCGCGGACCGGATGGATCGTGCAGGAGGCCAGAGATCCTTGGCAGAGAGGACGCTGCCGGCGAGGGGACGGGATCGAAATTTTCGCAGGAGAGGGATACTGGCCTCCCGGCACGGAAGCCCGCCGATGCACAGATCCACCTGATCGCGATCGGTAAAAGGCGGCCCTGGGTGGATGGTCGTGCAACCGGCGCCTGGCGAGGGGGGCCGGGCCTGCACCCACTCGGGAAATCGAGACGCTTGATCCGAATCGGAGACGACGCGGCAGGGCCAGCAGGGACGTCGCTGTCCGCTGCTGGCCCTGCGGCCCACCTGCGATCGATCGACTCTCTTCGTTTCTCCGCGTCCGCCGCGTCTCCGCGTGAGACCCTTCCCGTCTCAGCGGACGCGGAGGATGCGCCAGCGCACGCCGGGAACGCTCGCGACGGCCGCGAACGGCTGGTCGCCGCCGGCTTGCAGCACCAGGTAGTGCGGGCTTCCGTACTCACGCGTGGCGGACAGGGGCGTGCCGTCGCGGAGCGTGGCGGCCGGCTGCCAGCCGGAGGGGCCGCCGGCCGCGTCCCACACGCGCAGGTAGGTGGGGTCCTGGAACCGTGGAACGGACGTGCGGTCGTCCGCCCCGTGCGCCAGGGCCCAGTCCAGCAGCGCGTCCTCCGGACTCCACGCCGTGCCCAGCCGTGCGCGCATCCGCTCCGTGAGGCCCGTGCGGCGGCCGTTCCGATGATCGTACCCGTGCCACCCGTCCGACGCGCCGCGCACCACCTCGCGGATGGCCGCGTCCTCCCCCATCCCCGCCCGCACGAGCTGGGCGGCCTGCACGCGCAGGAATGCGCCCGCGTCGTCGTATCCCTCCGTCAGCCGCCCCCGGACGACCTGGGGCCGCTCCGCCGTCCGCCGCAGGGCCGGGGACCCGCTGCCCGCCGCCGCGCGGTCCAGGTTGGCCGTGAGCGCCACCCCCGCCGCCCGGCGCGTCAGCTCGAACTCCACCAGGTCCGCGCTCCCCTCCACGCCCCAGCGCGCCGCGCCCGCGGCAATCTCGCCCGGTTGGGGCCGGGTGCGGTGCATGTACATGCCCTGAAAGCCATGCGCCAGCTCGTGCGCCA
>DATING010000461.1:0-2622 GCA_035474555.1 Longimicrobium sp.
GACGATGATGCCGCGCGAGGAGTTCATCCCCAACGACGTGCGGCTGGACCACGAGGAGCGGGTGATGATCCTCACCGGCCCCAACATGGCCGGCAAGAGCACCGTGCTGCGCCAGGTGGGGCTGATCGTGCTGATGGCGCAGGTCGGTTCGTTCGTCCCCGCGCGAGCCGTGCGGGCGGGGATCGCGGACCGCATCTTTACCCGCGTGGGGGCGTCGGACAACCTGGTGCGCGGCCAGTCCACGTTCATGGTGGAGATGAACGAGACGGCGGCCATCCTGCACGCCGCCACCCCGCGCTCGCTGGTGCTGCTGGACGAGGTCGGCCGCGGCACGTCCACGTGGGACGGGCTCTCCGTGGCGACGGCGACCACGGAGCACCTGCACGACCAGGTGGGATGCAAGACGATCTTCGCCACACACTACCACGAGCTCACGCGGCTGGACGAGCGGCTGGACGGGGTGGTGAACTTCAGCGTGGCCGTGCGCGAGGTGGGCGACGACATCGTTTTTTTGCGCCGGCTGGTGGAGGGCGGGGCGGACCGCTCGTACGGCGTGGAGGTGGCGCGGCTGGCGGGGCTTCCGGAAACGGTGGTGGACCGCGCGCGCACCATCCTGGCGGAGCTGGAGGCGCAGGCCGCCGCCAACGGCCGCGCGGGTCCGCCGCCGGACGTGCAGCTGGGCCTGTTCGGCGATGCGCTTCCGCACCCCGCCGTGGAGCGGCTGCGCGTGCTCAAGGTGGATGAGCTGACGCCGTTGCAGGCCCTGAACCTCCTCGCGGAGCTGGCGAAGTCGGCGAAGAGCTGAGGAACGGCGGGCTGACGCGGAGACGCGGAGGAAGAGAGCGCAGCGAGGGACGAAGAGGCGCGGAGAGACCCCTCTCCGCGCCTCTGCTTCTTTTCGCGTCCGCACCTCCGTTCGCTTTGCCCGGGCCTGCCGGGGCGCGGCTACTGCTTGATCTTGTCCACCTGCGAGATGCTCTGCCACAGGGCCGGGTGCTGAAAGGCGATGCCGCCGCCCCCCCGCTTTTCCTGCGACGTGTCTCGGTTGATGTCGGCAACGACGACCCAGCCGGGCGTCTGCGAGCAGGCCCACTTGGCGTGGTCCTGCGTGTAGTGCCATTCGTAGTCCACGCCCAGCGGCTCCAGGTTGATGAAGAGCGTGTCGAGCACCGAGTGGGCCTGGTCGCTGTCCTCCGTGCCGGCCAGCGTGCCCCGCCGCCAGGTCTCCACGTCCAGGTTCACCCCCAGCGCGGGTCCTACCAGGTCGTTCCAGTAGTCGCTGTTCCAGTGCCGGTTCTTGGCGATGCAGCGAAAGGCCTGCCCGCCCCGCGACGTGAACTCGAGGGTGGCGGGAGGCGCCGGGTCCGCCGGGCTCAGCGGCTGCGTCAGCCGGACCAGCGGGCTGCCGGCCGGCACGCCGGCCGGCAGGCGCGAGGCGTACACCTGCGGCTCCTGCTGGTCCACCATCTGCGCCGCGATCTGCTGGACCGTCGCGAAGTCCTTGAGGGTGATGCACAGGAACGTCTGCGCGTAGTCCTTCTCGTCCTGCGGAAAGTCGCAGCCGGACAGGGTGGGAAATCGGGGCGTGGAGTGCAGCAGCCAGAACCCCGAGTTGGTCGCCGGGTCGAACGCCAGCACGCCCTTGGTGTGCCCCAGCGCGCCGTCGTCGCTCTTTCCGTCGGTGCGCTCGTCGTTGTACATGATGAAGCCGGGCGCCCCGTCCGCGCCTCCCGTGAGCGGATAGATCTGGTGCAGCGTGTCGAACAGCGCGCCGCCCGGCGCGTTGATCACGCCGCCCGACCGGCCCAGCTGGGTGCTCTTGTCGTCAAAGTACACGTACTCGAAGCCCGTGGACGGCGTCGTTGTCGCCGAGCCCGTGGGCGAGTGGGCGTTGCGCGGCAGCTTGTACGCGAACCACCAGTCCACGGACTGACCTGAATCTCCGATGGCGTTGAGCATGATCGGCGTCCTTTCAATGCTGGATGAGGGATGATGAGGTGTGGCGCACCGCCCCCTGGGCAGGGCGCGAAAGACCGTCTCCGCCTCGTCTCCACCTGGGGCTGACGGCCATGGTGTGGCCGTAGAACCCCGCCTCCAGCCCCAGGAACTGCCACCCGTCGTCTTCGCTGCTCGGGCAGAAGTCGCTGGCCGCCTTGCCGCGGGTCTCCCGCGCGGCGCCAGCGCGCCCGATGACAGGCAGTCCAGGTAGGCGATGGCCCGTGAAGTACTCGTGGTTCCCCGGCACCCCAAAGACGGGCGCGCGGTGCCCCCGCTTCCTGGAAGACCGTCTCGGACAGCTCCGTGTAGCGCTCGGAGAGCTCGAACGGCGTCCCCGAATGATACACGTCGCCCAAGGTGGAGGATGGCGTCGGGCGAAACGAGAGGGCCGACGCCAGCACGGCCGCGGCCACATCGTCCCCGGGCCGATGGAAGGGGTGAGACTGATACGATCTTGAGTAGCAGGGTAACCGTCGCGCATAACGACGGCAAGGGTGTTGATACCGGGGGAAGATACGGGCTCGCGCTGCGCGTCACGGACAGATGGAGTGGCACCCCGGCCGGCTGATCCGTCGGCCGACGCTTCAGGGATCCGGCGGAAAGGCTGGGATCTTTGTGAGGATC
>DATING010000462.1:0-2103 GCA_035474555.1 Longimicrobium sp.
CACAGCGCCGCTCCGGAGATGGACAAAGGTTGATCGGCGGCACGAAGGGTGCAGGCGCACAGGCGCCGTGTACGCCCTCCGCGCCGGTACCCTTCCCGGTATGGACGCCGCTTCGCGCGTCCGCCGGATTTAAGAATGAACCCCCAGCGCGTCTCGATGCTTCCCGCACTGTTGCTGCGGCTTCGCCGGCCGATCGTCCTGGCGCTGCACCTGCTGCTCATTCCGGTGGGCTTCTACGCGGCGTTCTCGCTGCGTTTCGACTTTCAGCCCCCGCAGCCGTACATCGAGCTGTTCTGGCGCACGGTGCCGTACCTGGCCGCCCTGCGCCTGGCGTGCTTTGCCCTCTTTGGCCTGTTCCACGGCTGGTGGCGGCACGTGGGCATGCGCGACCTGGTGGACCTGGTGCGCGCCACCACGCTCAGCAGCGTGCTGCTGGTGCTCGCCCTGTTCATGACGGGCGACCTGCAGGGGCCGGGGATGGCGTACGGCCTGCCCCGCAGCGTGCTGGTGCTGGACTGGATCACGGCCCTCGTCCTCTTTGGCGGGCTGCGCTTTGCCGTGCGCGCCTTTCGCGAGGAGCGGCTGGTGCCGTGGCGGCAGCGCCGGGGCAAGCGCACGCTCATCATCGGCGCGGGGACGGCGGCCGAGCGGCTGCTGCGCGAGACGCAGCGCGAGGGCGAGTCGGAGCTGCTCCCCGTGGCCATGGTGGACGACGATCCCTCCAAGCTGGGGATGCGGCTGCACGGCATTCCCGTGGTGGGCACGGCGGGCGAGCTGCAGCACCTGGTGCGCAAGGGGAGCATCCAGCAGCTGGTGATCGCCATCCCCTCCGCCACGCGCAAGGAGATGCGGCGCATCGTGGAGGCGTGCCTGGAGACGGAGATCGACTTCAAGATCGTCCCCTCCCTGCGCGAGCTGCTGGACGGCCGCGCGCGCCTGGGCGAGCTGCGCAGCGTGCAGATCGAGGACCTGCTGGGGCGCGACGCCATCGAGCTGGACCTGGACGGGCCCCAGGGCGACCTGGAGGGGCGCACGGTGCTGGTGACGGGCGGCGCGGGCTCCATCGGCAGCGAGCTGGCGCGGCAGGTGGCGGGCTTCGCGCCCAAGCAGCTCATCGTGCTGGACCAGGCGGAGAGCCCGCTGTACTTCGCCAACCTGGAGCTGCGGACGATGTACCCGGGGCTGGACGTGGTCCCCATCATCGCCGACGTCACGGACCACGCCCGCATCGAGTCGGTGTTCGCGCGCCACCGGCCGGACTTCGTCTTTCACGCGGCGGCGTACAAGCACGTGCCGCTCATGGAGGACAACCCCGTCGAGGCGGTGCGGAACAACGTCATCGGCACGCTGTGCGTGGCCCAGGCGGCCGCGCGCTACGGGGCGGACAAGTTCGTCCTCATCTCCACCGACAAGGCCGTCTACCCGTCCAGCGTCATGGGCGCCACCAAGCGCCTGGCGGAGCAGATCGTGCTGGGCTGGCCGGCGCTGCGCGAGGCGCAGACGGACTTTCGCGCCGTGCGCTTCGGCAACGTGCTGGGCAGCGACGGCAGCGTGATCCCGCTCTTCAAGAAGCAGCTGGCGGCGGGGCAGCCCATCACCGTGACGGACCGCGAGGTCACGCGCTACTTCATGACCATCCCCGAGGCCGTGCAGCTGGTGCTGCAGGCGTCGGCGCTGCAGGACGCCACGCGGCGCATCTGCATGCTGGAGATGGGCGAGCCCGTGCGCATCGTGGAGCTGGCGGAGAACCTCATCCGCCTGTCGGGGCTGGAGCCGTACACGGACGTGCCCATCGTCTTCACGGGGCTGCGTCCGGGCGAAAAGCTGCACGAGGAGCTGATGTCGGAGCGCGAGCTGACCATTCCCACGGCGGTCAGCAAGGTGCGCATCGTACAGACGATGGAGCCGGACCCCGAGACGCTGACCGCCGGGCTGGACCGCCTGGCCGCCGCGGCCGCCGTGGGCAGCCACTCCGACATCCTGGACGCCATCCGCGACCTGGTGCCGGAGTGTGTGCCGCCCCTGCGCGAGCGGGGGGTGCTGGCGGAGAACGGGGACTGATCGGGAAGTGCGTGAGTGCGGTAGTGCGTGAGTGCGGTAGTG
>DATING010000463.1:0-2506 GCA_035474555.1 Longimicrobium sp.
CCCCGCGGCCGTCCCCCTCGGCACTCGCCGTGCGAACGGAGCGCTACTGCGCGGCGCGCATCGCCTCCGGGTCGATGCCTACCGACCGGCACCACTCGGCGTAGGCGAAGGGGGAGATCTCGGAGGGCTTGATCTCGCTGCGCCCGCCCCAGAAGACGTTGGTGTAGCTGACGGGGATCCCCGCCTCTTCCAGGTGCTGGTCGATGGCGGCCTTGTGGGCCAGCACCGCCTCCTTCTCCGTCCCGTGCGCCACGCCCATCACGTTCACCCCGGCGAACTCCGGCCCGCCCTCGCGCCAGTAGGCGTGCGTCATCACGTAGTGGCGGCCCACCTCGCGGCCGGCGTCCATCTCGCGCCCCTCCGGCACCTTCCAGTGGAAGAGCGCGTTGTAGCGCGTGACCCGCGTGCCCGCCGCGGACGGCTTTACGTGCTCCAGGAACGTGCTGAACCGGCCGACCACGCCGCGCTCGTTCAGCCCGCGCGCCGTCGCCAGGAAGACGTCCACGGGCACGCCGGCCTCCGCCGCGCGCCGCTCCCACGGGTGCTCCACGATCTCGTCCACCTCGAACTCGCGCTTGAGGGGACCCAGTACCTGCCACTCCAGGTCCGTGAGCTCCACCACGACGGTGTCCTGCACGGCGCCGGGCTCGTCGCTGCGGGCGCCGGGCTCCATGCCGCGGCGCCGCACGTGGCCCACGCCCAGGGTGAACAGCGCGTTGGCCGGCAGCAGCTTGAACGCCTCGGCGCCCACGCGCTGGCGCAGGTACTCGGCGTGCTTCTCCAGCGAAAAGCCCTGCGGCACCTTGAGCGTGGTCCACAGCCGGTACGCGCTTCCCGGCGTGTCGCCGTCCGTGCTGCGGATGACCACGTGGCCGCTGAACGGGTCCTGCTGGAACATGTAGGTAAAGGCGGCGTCCAGCTTTTCCGGCGCCACCTTCCACGCCACCAGCGCGCCGGGGGCCAGGTTGGTGGCCAGCATGGTCTGCCGCACGCGGCGGATGACGCCCGCCGCCAGCATGGCCCGGATGCGCTCCAGCACCGTCTCCAGCGGCACGCCGGACAGGCGGCTGATCTCCGCGAACGGCTCGGCCTGGAATCCCGTGATGCGGTCCTCGGAGACGGCCAGGATCTGCGCGTTCACCGGATCGCTGACCTCTACGGGCACCGTCGCCGTCCCGCCCTCGCTGCTATGCTCGCTCATCGACTGCTCTCGATCGTTTTCGATTGCGGATGCGGACCCGCGAACGCCGTCCGCTGCGCAGGAATATGGCCCGGATGCCGCCCCGCGACAGGGGGAATTCCCCTACGCGCGGTGCGGACGGCAGGCGGCCCGAGAAAACCGCGCAGGCCAGGTGCGTTGCAAGGTGGCAGAGCCCCAGCGGCGCCCCCACCGCTCGCCGAGGCTCGCACCTCCCCCCAAATCCTGGGGGAGGTTGAACCGCAGTTCGTGCGGGCGAAGCCGGCTCCGTGCACGGGCGGGGCGCCCCTCCCCCCGGCCCCCTCCCCGCTCGTTCCTCGCGGAGAGGGGGAGAACTGCACGGATTCCGGCTTCTTTCTCCCTCCCCCACGCAGTTTGTGGGGGAGGGCCGGGGAGGGGGGCGCTCCGCCCGTGGACGGAGCCAGGCGAGCCGGGCCGTTGCTGGCTGTCCCCTGTAACCTGTCCCCTGTAACCCGCCGTTGCCCGCCGTTGCCCGCCGTTGCCCCGCCCTTCAGCCCTCGCCCGCGCCGGTCCCCGCGGCCGCGCCGCCGTCTTCGTCCTTGCGCAGGGTCAGCTTGTACGCCTCCGGCGGCGCATTCGGCTTCACGCGCACGGACTTGGCGGGAATGCCCACGTTCACGTGGAAGGGGCGCACGTCCTTGGTGGCCAGCGCCATGGCGCCCACCATGGCGTTGGCGCCCACGTGCGTTCCGGCCAGCACCGTGGCGTGGTAGGTAATGCGCACGCCGTCCTCGATGACCGTCTTGAGGTTGCTGACGTCGCGCTGGTCCACGATGGAGTGCGTGTGCGAGTAGATGTTGGCGTAGTCGCTGATGCTCACGCCGTTGCCCAGCACGATGCCGCCGCGGTCGTCCAGCAGCACGTTGCGGTGCACCACCACGTCGTCGCCCACCTCCATGTTGTAGCCGTAGCTGAACTCCACGAAGTGGAACGACTTGAAGTTGCGGCCCACGCGCTTGAAGATGAACGGCGCCAGCGTCCGCCGGAACCGGACGCCCACGTGCACGTTGCCGCCCAGCGGGCTGCGGTCGAACATCTGCCACATCCACAGCAGCGGCTTGCGCTCGTAGAACTTCGCCTCGTCTACCTCGGCGTAGTACTCGGGCTCCAGGGTGACATTCCGCGCGTCCATCTGCAGCAGCGCGGCCTGCGCGGCCAGCGGCAGCGTGGAGTGATCGCGGTCCAGCATGCCGGGATAGAAGAGCGCCGTCAGAGTGCGGCGGCACAATTCCCAGCGGTCGTCGCCGCGCTCCAGCGCCGTTCGGATCTCCTCCAGCCACTGCGCGT
>DATING010000464.1:0-1508 GCA_035474555.1 Longimicrobium sp.
GGCCGCGATCGCCAAGAGCGGGACGACCACGCTGGAGGCAGGGCTGGCGCTGACCCCGCTGGTCGTCGTCTACCGGATGAACGCGGCCAGCTACGCGCTGGCCAAGCGCGTGGTGAAGGTGCCGCACATCGCCCTCGCGAACCTGATCGCGGAAAACCGCGTGGCGCCGGAATTCGTGCAGGACGCCGCCACGCCGGAAGCCCTGGCGGCTGCAGTGCTGCCGCTGCTGGATGTGGATTCAGAGGAGCGGAAGCAGATGATCGCCGGCTTCTCGCAGGTGCGCGAGCGGCTGGGCGGGCCCGGCGCCTCCCGCCGCGTGGCCGAGCTGGCGGCCGAGCTGCTGGCGAAGCATCGATGAGCGGGAACCCCGGATCCCGTGCCGCGGGCCTGGCAGAGCGAATGAATTCGCCGCAACAACGACACGAAGTCCACCTGCGTGGACTGCACGGCGGAGTTCCGCGCGCGGCGAATGGCTCTTCGACACGGCCGGGTGTCCATGGGTGATCCAGGGGATACGGAGCGACCGGTGGAGCTGCCGTCGGAGATGACGACGCAACTGCCGTGGCACCAGTCCGCGCTGGCGGGAATCGGCGGCGCGGCGCTGGACGGTATCATGGGCTCCTGCCGGTATCGCACGGAGGGGGACGCCCACTATGAGCAGTTCCACCGGGAGGGGAAGCCGGTCGTCTTCACGCTCTGGCACGGGCGGCTGCTGCCGGCAACGTACCATCATCGCGGTCAGGGTGTCGTCACGCTGGTGAGCCTGCACCGCGATGGTGAGTACATCACGCGCGCCGTCCGCCGCTGGGGGTACACGGCCGTGCGCGGCTCCAGCAGCCGCGGCGGGCTGGAGGCGCTGCGCGAGCTCATCCGCCACGTGAAGCGCGGTCGTTCGCTCGCGATCACGCCGGACGGGCCGCGGGGGCCGTTCCAGAAGATGAAGCCCGGCCCGGCCATCATCGCGCAGCGCACGGGCGCGCCGATCATCCCCGTGGCGGCGGCGGCGAGCCGGGGCTGGTTCTTCGGCAGCTGGGACCGGTTCCTGATCCCGCGGCCGTTCGCGCAGTGCCGGATCGCGTACGGCGAGCCCGTGTTCGTGCCGCGCCACGCAGACGAGGCGCAGATCCAGGCCGCCATGGACGAGACGGAGCGGCGGATCGGGGCACTGATGGCGCGCGTGGAGGAGCGGTGGTAGGGCCGATTTCGCGCCTGGTTCCATCCGGAGCGATTGGCGGAGTCCCGTCTGACGCGATCGGCAGAGCCGCATCCAGAGCGGTTGGCGGAGCCCGGTCCGGAGCGATTGGCGGGCATCCGTCCGGAGCGATTGAAATCGCGGCTACAACATCAAACTGTCCGCCTCCGCGGACACCGCGCGCGGGCAGGTGCCGTGCGGATGCGCGGGGTACGAGGGCGGGCGGAGTCGATTCCTCGGTCGCGCCCGACGTGTGGCGTACGGGCGAGTGCCGTCAGGCGCTCCCTCGGAATGACAGGTGTGGCTGGGAGAGCGG
>DATING010000465.1:0-3668 GCA_035474555.1 Longimicrobium sp.
GCGGCGCCAGGCCGAGCGCCGCATCCGCCGAGAACGCGCCGGGGCCCGTCAGCGCCAGGGCAAACGCCACGGCGCCGTACAGCAGCGCCATCTCGTATCCGCCGTTCTGCCCCCACAGTCCGTTCTGCAGGTGCGCGCTCACGGCGGCCACCAGCATCACCGACACCATCAGCGCCGGGCCCACGGGACCCAGCAGCCCCAGCACCACCAGCACGCCCGACGCGATCTCCGTCACGCCCGCCGCCAGCGCAAACGGGAGCCCAGGGCGAAACCGCAGGTGCTCCATCCCCGCGGCCGTCCCGCGCAGGCCGTGCCCGCCGAACCAGCCGAACAGCTTCTGCGCCCCGTGACCGGCCATCAGCAGGCCCAGCACCAGCCGGGCCGCCAGCAGTCCCGCGCTCACCATCGCCGCGTCGGGCACGTGCGTCGTCTGCATCATCATCCCATCCTCCGTCGTCACCGGTTTCTCGTCGGGCCCGCGGCCGCAGGAGGGCGGGGCCGGAAATCCATTGACGGAAGATGGACCCGCGGCTATAGATCATCCATGCATGAAACGCCAGGATTCTTGTCCGATCGTCCAGCGCCGGCCGCGGAGCCAGTGGACGTCGTCGCGGAGGTGATGCGCTCGGTGCACCTGACCCCGGCCGTCTTTGGGCGGATGGAGATGGGGGCGCCGTGGCGGCTGCGGGTGCCCGCGCGCGACTACCTGACCTTCTACGTCGTCAGCCGGGGGACGGCGCGGCTCGAGCTGCCGGACGCGCATCCCGCGCACAGCGGCCCCGTCACGCTGGCGGCAGGGGATGCGGTGCTGCTGCCACGCGTCTCCGCGCACGTGCTGGCCAGCGAGGGCGCCGCGCAGGCGGAGACGTTGGAGTTCGATTACGAGGGGTGCCCGCGCGTGCCCGCCGGCCAGTCGCACCGGTTTGGCGGGGACGGCGACGTGACGATGCTCGTGGCGGGGCACTTCAGCATGGGCGGGCCGCGGCGCAACGTGCTGCTGGATACGCTTCCGCCCATGATCCCCATCCCCGCCGGCGCGCCGGGGCTCCCCCCGCAGCTGGCGGGCGTCATCGCGCTCATCCTGGCCGAGAGCGAGGCGCCGGGGCCGGGGAACAGCATCGTCCTGGGGCGGCTGGCGGACCTGCTGTTCGTGCACGCCATCCGCTGGTGGATCGCCACGGACGGCGCGTCGCGGTGCGGGATGCGCGCGGTCGCGGACGCCTCCATCGGCGCGGCGCTGGGGCTGATGCACGGCCGGTACGCGGAGCCGTGGACGCTGGAGCGGCTGGCCGCGGCCGTGTCCATGTCGCGCTCCGGCTTTGCCGCGCGCTTTACGGACCTGGTGGGCGAGCCGCCGCTGCAGTACCTGGCGCACTGGCGGATGACGCGCGCCGAGGAGCTGCTGCGCGAGGGCGTGAGCGTGGCGCGCGTGGCGGAGCAGGTGGGGTACGCGAACCCCGTTGCGTTCAGCAAGGCATTCGCGCGGCTGCGGGGCACGGGCCCCGGCGCCATCCGCCGCGAGCGCCGGCACGCATCCGTCGCGGGGCAGCCCGGGGCACCGTGATCCCCGCGCCGCGCGCTGGATGAGCCGCGGACGAGGTCCGTGGGATCGATCGATGGGGATCGATCGAGATCGTGGCCCGTTCGTCTCCCGGGATGGCGCGGAGGCGTGAGCCGCGGGCCGTGCGGGTAGCATCCGCCTCTCCCGCCCGCCCCGGCCGCCGCACGATTTAGCCGGGGCGCGGACGGCGGCGCGGGCGGATGACCGGTATCCGGCCCGCGCAGGCATCTGCGAGCGCGGGCGGAGCCGGTCCCCTGGACAATCGCGGCGATCCGGCCGCAGCTTCACGTGGCGCAGGCCGTCGTCCCATCGCCGAATGTCTCTCCCGCGTCATTCCATCCCCGGAGGTTGCGCATGCGATCCGCCGCCCTGCTGCTTCTTGCGCTCCTCGTGGCGCCGCCCGCCCGCGCGCAGACCGCACCGGCGGCCGCCGATTCCGCGGCCATCCAGGGGGCGCTGGACAACTGGTTCCGCGCGTGGGAAGTGCGCGACGCGGAACTCGGCGCGCGGGACTACGCGGACGACGCGGAGTGGACGAACGCGTTCGGGATGGCGCGGCGCGGCCGGGCGGCCATCGAGGCGACGCTGCGCGAGGTGTTCGGCCTGCCGTTCGTCGTGGCGGGGGACAGCCGGCCCACGGCGCAGGAGATCCGCTGGCTGCGGCCGGACGTGGCGCTGGTCGTCACCGTGGTGGAGCGCGTGGGCCAGCAGTCGCCCACGGGGGAGCCGCTGGGCACGCGGCGCACCACGCACCACCGCGTCTTCGTCCGCGGGGATGATGGATGGCGCATCGCCAGCCACCTGATCTCCGACGCGCGCGACCAGCAGCGCCCGGCACACTGAACGGCTACGGATTCGGACGGAGACGGGGCGGCGTGACGAAATCCGCATCGACAAAGGCCCTGGACGCCGTCCAGGCACGGCTCGCGAAGCTGCTCAAGCCGCACGGCTTCGTCCGGGGAGGCCGGACGTTTCGCCGGGACGCGGGGGAGGGTGTAGTGCAGGTCATCAACCTCCAGATGCGCCCGTTCGCGGACGGCGCGCTGGGCGGGGCCATGGCGCCCGTGGACCGGTTCACGGTGAACCTGGGGATCTTCATCCCCGAGCTGCGCCCGGAGACGCCCACCCCCGACGCGCCCGTGCAAGAATACGACTGCGCGCTCCGGGCGCGCATCGGCGACCTGCTGGACCCGCCGCGCGACCACTGGTGGGACCTGCCGGGGAACGCGGACGAGCCCGGTGCGGAGATGCTGCGGGTGATGGAGGCGCACGCGCTGCCGTTCCTGGAGCGCTTCGGCACGCGCGACGCGGTCATCGCGGAGTGGATCGGCTTCAGCGAGGCGCGCGGCCTGCTCGCGACCGCCCGCGCGGACGTGGCGACGCTCCTGGCCGCGCGCGGGGAGGTGCGCGAAGCCCGGTGAGCGCGGTTGATTCCGCGTGGCGGAAATCCAGATCAGCGCACGAAAGCGACAGGCATGCAGCCGGTTCCCTACCTCACGCGGTCCTCGTTCTTCCCGGCGATCGAGTCGGCCCTGGATGAGGCTGGAGAGGATTTCGAGCAGATGTCCGTGTTCCTGGGCCCGCGAGGGTACGAACGGGACGAGCTGATCCAGGTCCCGGGAGATGAGCCCGGATCGTTCCTCACGACGTGGTCCGGCGAGCCGGGGCGCTTTTCCGCGCGGATACGGGCGGCGGCGAGCGTGCTGCATCGCCGGGGGTTCCGCGGCCGGCTGCGCGCGGTGCACGAGGATGGCCTGCTGGTGCTCAGCAGGCGCTGGCAAAAGGGGGAGCGTCGCGCCGGGTGCCATGATTGGCAGTTCGCCGGGTATCGCATTACCGCACTGACCTTCGACCTGTCCTCCGTGCGGATGGAGGCGTGGGCGCCGGAGGGGAGCATCCGTCTGCGCCTGGGTGCGCAGTTCAGCATGCAGAGTGCGGAGCAAGGACGCGTGATTCTCGATCCGGAGATCCCCCTCTCCTGCGCACCGCTCCTGTCGCTGGTCGGCGCCGAACTCCATCGGTTCACCGCGACCGGCACGGGCGTGCTGACGATGCAGGCGGGGGGCTGCACGATCGAGGTGGCGCCGCATCCGGAGTTCGAGGCGTG
>DATING010000466.1:0-3424 GCA_035474555.1 Longimicrobium sp.
AAAAGGCCGGCGGGGGAGAGGGCCCGCGTCACACCGCGACGCGCATCCAGGTCATCCGGGCAATCCCGGCAATCCGCATCGAATCCAATCCGCCCCGCATCCAATCCGCCTCGCATCCATCCCCCTCCCTTACTCGACACCCATCCGCCCCGCGACCCCTACCCCCATCCCGCCCGCGTTCGTCATCCGCCCCTACGCGAGGACCGGCTCCCGCGTGGGAACGGCGTCCACCACGGGAGTACGGCGGCGGAGGCGCAGCCGGATTCCGTGCTTGGGGCGCAGGGTAAAGGTGGCGTCGGGGAGCACCTCCTGCCCGGGCTCCAGCTCCACGTCGATGCGCTGGGCGAGCGTGGCCAGGATCACCTGCCCCTCCATGAGCGCGAAGTGGCTGCCGATGCACTGCCGCGCCCCGCCCCCGAACGGGTAGTAGGCGAACGGCGGGAACGTCCCCAGCCCCGCGCCGACGAAGCGCTCCGGGACGAAGTCGTCCGGCCGGTCCCACAGGTCGGGACGCCGCTGCGTCACCCACTGGCACACCATCACGATGTTCCCCGCGGGAATGCGGAATCCGCCGATCTCGTCCTCCTCCACGGCCTCGCGGGGCTGGCCCCACGCCGGCGGGTACAGGCGCAGCGTCTCGTCGTAGACGGCGCGGGTGTACGGCAGGCGCGGCAGGTCCTCTACCGTGGGCGCGCGGCCGCCGAGCTCCGCGTCCAGCTCCGCCCGCATCCGCGCCACGACGTGCGGATTCTGCGCGAGCAGGTACCACGCCCAGCTCAGCGAGGCCGCCGTGGTCTCGTGCCCGGCGAGCATCAGGGTGAGCGCCTCGTGGCGCACCTGCAGGTCGTCCATGCGCGCGCCGGTCTCGGCGTCCTGCGCGTCCAGCAGCATCTGCAGCAGGTCCGGCCGCTGCTCGCCCGTGCGGCGGCGCTGGGCGATCATGGCGTCCACGGTGCCGTGCACGATGTCGCGCGCGGCGGCAAAGCGGCGGTTCTCCGCCGTCGGCATCCAGGGCGGCGCGGTGACAGGGAGCGCCAGGCGGCGGCCCACGTGCCCCAGCGCGACCGGGATGGCCCCGCCCAGCATGTCCGCGTCGCCGCTCAGGTCGTGGGAAAAGAGGGTCGTGCCCACGATCTGCAGGGTCAGGCGCTGCATCTCCTCCAGCGCATCCACCGATCCCCCGTCCGCCGCGACCTGCTCCCAGCGCGCCGCCGCGTCCTCGGCCGCCGCCGTCATCTGCGCGACCAGGCCGGCCAGGCGCTGCCGGTGAAACGCGGGCTGCATGAGCCGGCGGTTCGCCAGCCACGTCTCGCCCTCCGAGGCCAGGATGCCGTTGCCGGCCAGCATGCGGACGGGCGTGTTGAAGCGGTCGGGCTTGCGGTAGTTCTTGCCGTGCGACTTGAGCACCCGCTCCACGCCGGACGGGTGCGTGACCAGGTACCAGGTGATGCCGGGAACGCCGCGCAGCCGCACTACGTCTCCGAGCAGACGATGGGCGCGGGTGTAGAGGCCCAGCGGGTCCGCGACCGCCTCCGGCCCGGACCCGAAGAGAAAGCCGCCGGGCATCAGCGGCGGTAGGGGAAGCGTGCTCATGAAAGTCGCCCTCGGCGTGGTCGGAGATGGGGACGAACCGCGGCCCGGCGCCGTGCAAGCAACATCCGCCGCGCACGCCGCACAAGAGCGTCCATCCGACATCACGTCGGGGATCTCCGGACGGCGTCCCCCACCCCCCGGCCCCCTCCCCCGGCAAACTGCGCCGGGAGAGGGGGAGAACCCAGCGCGTGCGGGATGATGTCCGTCGCAGGGGGAGGGTCCGAGCGGCGCCCCCACCGCTCGCTTAGGCTCGCACCTCCCCCAAAAATCCCTGGGGGAGGTTGAACTTCGACAGGCTCCGCCAGTATGCACATGGCTCGTAGAAGTATACACCCCCTCCCACGCAGTTTGTGGGAGGGGGTGGACGAGCCTAAGCGAGGCCGGGGGAGGGCCCTCGCCGGCCCGCGTTGCCGCACCGCATCCGCCTCTCTACCTTCTCCCCCCTCGATCCGCGAGGTTTCGCGACGATTCGCCGTTCACCACTGATCCGCATCCGACCATGCCCGACAAGACCATGCGCGCGGCCATCTTCCACGAGCATGGCGGGCCCGAGGTGGTCCGCATCGAGCAGGTCGTCACGCCCGCCCCCGCGCCGGCCCACGTTCTGGTGCAGGTCAAGGCCGTGGCCATGAACCACCTGGACCTGTGGGTGCGCCGCGGCATCCCCATCGAGACCACCATGCCGCACATCGGCGGCTGCGACATCTCCGGTGTCATCGTGGACGTGGGGGACGGGGTGGACAGGTCGCGGATCGGCGAGCGCGTGGTCATCAACCCGTCGCTGTACTGCGGGCGCTGCCGCGACTGCCTGCGGGGGGAGGAAAGCCAGTGCGCCACCTTCCGCATCTTCGGGGAGCACACCAACGGCGGCTTCGCGGAGTACGTCGCCATGCCGTCGACCCACGTGTACTCCATCCCGGACGAGATGCCGTTCGAGCAGGCCGCCGCCATCCCCATCTCGTACATGACCGCGTGGCGCGCCCTTCGCCGCGCGGCCCTGGCACCGGGCGAGGACGTGCTGGTGATCGGCGCGTCCGGCGGCACCGCGCTGGCCGCCGTGCAGATCGCGCGGCTCACCGGCGCGCGCGTGTTCGCGGTGACGAGCGGCGCGGACAAGGCGCAGCGGATCAAGGAGCTGGGCGCGGACGTGGTGTACGACCGCACGGAGACGGACTGGGCCGCCGCGCTCTACAAGGCCACGGAGAAGCGCGGCGTGGACGTGGTGGTGGAGAACGTGGGCGCGGCCACGTGGACGGGGAGCGTGCGGTCGCTGGCGCGCGGCGGCCGGCTGGTGACCTACGGCGCCACGGCGGGGCCCAAGGTGGAGCTGGACCTGCGCGTGGTGTTCTGGAAGCACCTGCAGTTCATCGGCACCACCATGGCGTCGCGCCGCGAGTTCGAGGACCTGCTGCGCGTGATCTTCGCCGGCCGCCTGACCCCCATCGTCGATTCCGTGATGCCGCTGGACGAGGCCCGCCAGGCGCACGAGCGGCTGGAGGCCGGCGGGCAGCTGGGTAAGGTGGTGCTGGTGCCGTGAGGGGAGTGCGGAAGTGCGTTAGTGCGTTAGTGCGTTAGTGCGTTAGTGCGGGAGTGCGTTAGTGCAGGATTGAGCTGGTGCGGGGCGGGCATCCAGCCGAGCGAATGAATTCGCCGCAACAACTACACGAAGTCCGCCTGCGCGGACTGCGGGGACCGGCGCCCGTGCGCATCCGTGACCGATGTGCGCGGGCGACGCGGGCGGGCCGTTGCAGGCTGTACCCTGTAACCTGTCCCCTGTAACCCGCAGTTGCCGTTGCCCGCTATTCCCTATTCCCTGTTCCCTATTCCCTGC
>DATING010000467.1:0-1573 GCA_035474555.1 Longimicrobium sp.
ACGGCACATGCGGACCCCGGCACAGGTCCAGGAACGCGCCGTTGCGGTAGACGGAGATCGTCTCGTCGTCGCCGATCTCCTCCAGCCGCTCCAGCTTGAGCGGATCGTCCGCGAACAGCGCCCGCGCCTCGTGCCGCGACACCTCGCGGCGCTCGAACGGGTCGTCCGCGGCGGCCAGCTCGCGCATCTTGCCCTCGAACGCGGCCAGGTCCTCGGGCGTGAACGGCCGGTCCAGGGCGAAGTCGTAGTAGAAGCCATCCTCGATCGCCGGCCCGAACCCGATCCCCGCCTCCGGCCGCAGCGCGCGCACCGCCGCCGCCAGCAGGTGCGCCGCCGAGTGCCGCAGCAGCGGCAGGGCATCCACCGAATCCGCATCCGCCACATCCGCGCGTCCTCTACCGATCGGTCGATCTGCCTGCTTGTCTTCGATCTGGCTGGCCGATGGGAGGAGGATGGAATTCATCGCATCTCCCGCATCTCCCGCATCGTCCGCCGCGCCCCTGCCCTGCACCGCGACGGATTCGCCGCCGCCGTGCGCGTCCATCATTGATTGATTTTGCATCGTCTGCTCCCCTGGTGGTCTCGGTTGATTCGGAATTCCGGGATCGGGGCGGATGCACGGGAGGACGCGGAACGAAAAAAAGGGCGGCCTCTCGTGCGAGAGGCCGCCCTTTCACCCGTGGTTGCTCCAGCTACCGCGCGCGAAAAGCCCAGCCGCCCGCCATGGGACGGGTGGTGGTCGTGGTCGCGGTGGTCGTGAAGCGCGGGTTCATCGTCGCGTGCTCGGATTGCGTTGGTTTCGGTTGATGCTGCTCGTCAACGGTAAGGACGCGGCGGCGCGCCGTCAAGCCGGGCGTCGCGATGGCGGGGCGGGCAGAGGGAATGAATTCGCCATAACGAAAACACGAAGTCCGCCTGCGCGGACTGGCGGCCCCGGGCCGGAACGGCGGGCCGCGTGCACGTGCCGGCCGTGACGGATCCCCGGGCGAGGCCCGCCGTGGTGTACCCGGACAGCGTGCTGCACGAGCCGTCGGCGAAGGCCGACATCACGTTTTCGGTGCCGCGAATTCATTCGCCGGGCAGGCCGGCGCACGAGCCATCCATCCCCTTCGGTCGCCCGCCCCCCGGCTGTTGGATTCGGCCTTCCCGGTCGCCATTCGGTCGCTCCCGGACGCGAAAAAGGCGGATCTCCACGAGGGGGATCCGCCTTTTGAATCAGGTGCAGCCTTCAGCCTCAGCGGCTCCGGCTCACCTCCCGGACCGTGGCCATCGCCAGACGGCGGGGCCGCGTGATGGTGCGCACCAAGCCCAGCGTGAGCAGGACCAGCCCCAGCGTCGCCACGGCGGCGTCGGGGCGCCCCAGCAGCAGCGCCAGCAGCGATGCGGCAAGGAGCGGTGAGGCGTGGAGGAGGATGATTCCCCAGACCTGGGCGCGGGGCGTACGCACCGCGTGCCGGGACCGGGCCAGGAGCCACTGCAGACGTTCTCGGTCTTCCATCGGTACAGGTCGTATCGCCGGCGCGCGGTCCGTCACCCTCGCGAACCTCCGCGGGGCACCGCCGGCCTGGTCTTG
>DATING010000468.1:0-8726 GCA_035474555.1 Longimicrobium sp.
GTGGAAGGTCCAGCTGCGCATGACGATGCCCATGGCCTCCACGTTGGGCCGGCCCAGGCTGTCGCCCGCCACCACCACCTCGTTGAAGTCCTGCAGGGGGCCGGCGTAGAAGCCGTTCCAGTGCCCCGTGACCGTGGGGTCGCGCAGCTCGAAGCGGTCTTCCTCCGTGTACCGCATTTCCCCGTAGTGCTGCGCCCACAAGGCCGTGAGGTCCATGTGCAGCCCCGAGCCCATGGCCCGGGTCACCGCCGCCTCGGTGGCGTTGGTGAACAGGTAGTCGGGGCTCACCAGCGTGGGCTGGTTGGGGTTCTGGTTCAGGTCGGTCAGGCCGTCGTCGCAGGCCGCCGCGGAGGCGGCCAGCGCACCCGCCAGCACCGCCCGGACGACCGGGATGCGCGTCTTCATGGCTCGTGTGGGGTTGAAAGGGCGGCTCATGGGGTCACCGACAGGCTGAAGCCCCAGCTACGCGCGGAGGGGAACTGGCTGTACTCGAACCCCTGCACGTTGCCGGCGTTGAACGCCGTTTCGGGATCCACGTTGGGAACGTCCGTCCACAGCGCCAGGTTGCGCCCGATGACGGCCAGCTCCAGCCCGCTCACGCCCATCCGGCCCGTGAGCCGGGCGGGGACGGCGTACTGCAGCCGCACCTCGCGCAGCTTGACGAAGCTGGCGTCGTAGACGAACTCCTCGGCGATGTTGGTCAGGCCGCGGTGGTACTGCTGGGCCGTCACGCGGCGGCGGTGGGGAACCGTGTCGCCCGCGGTGTTGACGGTGACGCCCTCCATGACGATGCCGTTGCCCTCGAGCGTGTCGGGGCGCGTCTCGCGCCCGCGCAGCGTCTGGGCGAGCACGCCCGAGCGCGTGCCGTAGGCGTTGGTGAGCGAGTACAGGTTGCCGCCCTGGCGCATGTCCACCAGCGCCGACACGGACACCCCGCGGAACGAGAGCGTGCTGCCCAGGCCGCCCGTCCAGTCCGGATCGTACTTGCCCAGCTTCTGGATGGGGCCGTTGGTCACCGGCAGGCCGGCGCCCGTGAGCACCATGCGGCCCTGGCTGTCGTAGGCGTACTTGCGCCCGTACATCACGCCATACGGCTCGCCCACGCGGGCTTCCACGGAGACGTTGTAGTACGTGCCCAGCACCAGCGTCTGCAGGTCGCCGTACAGCGCGTCGACGTTGCTGCGGTTGCGCGTGTAGTTGGCCTGCACCGTCCACTCCAGCCCGTTGGCCAGGCGCAGGGGCGTGGCGTCCAGCGAAAGCTCCACGCCGCGGTTGCTCACCGTGCCGGCGTTCAGCATGCGGGCGGTGAAGCCCGTGGTGGCCGTGGTCTGCACGGGGATGATCTGGTCACGCGTGCGCTCGCGGTAGTACGTGACCTCCAGCCCCAGCCGGTTGTCCAGCCCCCGCAGCTCGGTGCCGATCTCCATGGACCGCGTGCGCTCCGGGCGCAGCTCCAGGTTGCGCAGCAGGTTGCTCCCCGTGTAGCGCGGGATTCCCGCGAAGGGCGCATCGGCCGAGTAGGGATCCAGCAGCTGGTAGGGCTCCGTGTCGTTGCCCACCTCCGACCAGCTCGCGCGCACCTTGCCGTACGACAGGAAGGGCACGTCCACCAGCTGGGTAAAGATCAGGTTGGACGCGACGGAGGGGTAGAAGTAGCTGTTGCCCCCCTCCGGCAGCGTGGACGACCAGTCGTTGCGGGCCGTGGCCTCCACGAACCAGGTCTCGTTCCACGAGGCCGTGGCCATGCCGTACAGGCTGTTCACCCGCCGCTCCTCGCGCCAGTCCTCCAGCTGCGGCGTAACGCCCGCGTTGTTGGCGTCGAACACGCCGGGCACGGCCAGGCCGCGCGTGTACAGGCTGTTGGTGCGCGAAAGGTTGTCGCGCCGGTTGCCGCCGAAGTGGCCGCCCATGCTCCACGCACCCCGGTCGGGAAGGGTCGCCGTGAGCAGGAAGTCGGAGTTGGTCTCGCGCGAAAAGACGTTGGCCTCGCCGAACGCGCCCGTGGGGTCCACGTCGGAGTCGCCGATGGTGCCCGCCTCGTACGTGCGCTTGCGGTTCTCCTCGAACCAGTCCGTGCCGGAGCGCACCGTGCCCGTGAGCCACGACGCCAGCTCGTAGCTCACCGCCGCGTTGCCGATCACGCGGTCGCGCGTGTCCCAGTTGCGGTTGACGGTGGCGGTCCAGTACGGATTGTTGTTCCAGCGGCTGTTCCAGTTGTACTGCGACCCGTCGGGGTTACGCAGGCGCTGGCGCAGCAGGTCCGTGTCGACCTGGCGCCCGAACCACAGGAACTGCCACATCACGTTGTCGGTGCCGTACCCCTGCGCCGGCCGGTTCTCCGCGTCGGTGGTCACGTACTGCACCGAGGCGTTGGCGCGCAGGCGGTCGTTCAGGTCCGCGCCGCCGTTGAAGCCCACGGTGGTGCGGGTGAGCCCGAAGCCGGGGTAGGTGCCGTCCTGGTCCAGGCGGGCCACGGACAGGCGCATGTTGGCCGCGTCGCGCGCGTAGCTGAACGCGGCGCTGGTGTTGGCGGTGCGCCCCGTCTCGAAGAAGTTGCGCACGTTGTTGGGGTTCGACACCCACGGGGCGGGCTGGCCGTTGCTGAAGAACTGCACGACGGACGTGTCGTTGTCCAGCCGGGGGCCCCAGCTCTCGTCCACGTCGTCGTTGATGCCGCCGCCCTTGCCGTTGACGTACCCGTAGCGGCCGCCAAAGCCCTGGCCGTAGCTGTTCTGGTAGTCGGGCAGGCGCAGCGGGCGCTCAAAGGTGATGGAGCTGGAGGCGGAAACGGTGCCGCCTCCACCCCCCCGGCCGCTCTTGGTGGTGATGATGACGGCGCCGTTGGCCGCCCGCGAGCCGTACAGGGCGGCCGCGTTGGGGCCCTTGAGCACCGTGATGGACTCGATGTCGGCGGGGTTCAGGTCCTGCACCACGTTGCCATAGTCGATGGCGTTGTAGCCCACCGTGCCGCCGCCGCCCTGCGAGTTGGTCACCGGCACGCCGTCCACGATGAACAGCGGCTGGTTGTCGTTGGTGATGGAGTTGGCGCCGCGGATGACGATGCGTGCCGAGCCGCCCGGGGTGTTGGAGTTCGTGATCGTCACGCCCGACACCTTGCCGGAGAGCGCCGAGACCAGGTTGGTCTCCCCGGCGCGCTCCAGGTCCTCGCCGCTCACCTCCTGCACGGCCGTGCTGATCTCGCGCTCCTCGCGCGTGATGCCCAGCGCCGTCACCACCAGCTCGTCCATGAGCACGCCGGCCGCAGTCAGCGTAAAGCTGGCCGTGGCCGTGCCGCCGTCCGTCACCGTCACCGTCCGCTGCCCCGTGGCGTAGCCCAGCATGGCCGCGCGCACGGTGCGGCTGCCGGCGGGTACGCCGCGCAGCACGAAGCGTCCGTCCGCGCCCGTGGCGGCGCCGATGGACGTGCCGTCCACCGTGACCCGCGCACCCTGCACGGGGCCGCTTTCGGCATCGGTGACGGTTCCCTGGATTGTCCCGGTCCCCTGCGCCGCCGCGGGCCGTGCGGCCCCGGTGAGCAGTGCCAGGAACGCGAGCAGCCAACCGAGTTTACGCATCGCGGGCTCCTTTGGTCGTGGTGGGTGGTGGTGAAACGGACGGCGTGCACCGGCGCGCGGGCGCCGCGGCCCGGGAACGGAAGGGCGTCAAAGGCTTGTGCAATGTTCCTCGGCAGCGGGGGCGTGCGCGTGGGGCGCCGCGGGGTAAGGCCAGGGTGCGGATGGGGCGATTCGGCAAATGGGGGACGTCTGCCCCCGGGATCGAGCGAGGTGGAATGTCCGCATGTTACACGGTTCACCCCCGCGCTGCAAGGCCGCTGGCGGGGATGGGTGCCCGGACGTGGAAACACCTGATCGGCGGAGAATATACCGAATAATTCGTTTGTTCCCCGTGAGCCGCCGGGCCGCCGGCTCGTATACGGACGGCTCCGGCCCAAACGCGAAGAGGCGCGGAGGGATTCTCCACGCCTCTCGTACACATTCCACCGGGGCGTTTCATCGCGGCGAACAGGCCGGACCCCGGCAGGTGTTCCGTCCGCGTATCCGATGCACCGCCTTCCTGCCAGGGCCAGCTTCTACGGAGCGCGATCAGGTGGATTTCTGTGCTTCCGCAGAGTGCCGCGCCGCGCGGCCAGTATCCTCCTCTGCGATAATGCGGATGGCCGTCCCCTCGCCGGCACCGACCTCAGCGCCAAGGATCTCTGGCCTCCTGCACGACCCGTCCGGTCCGCGTCCGGCCGTCGCGTCGCATCGATCCCGCGCGTACGGCGTCTGGTAAAGCCGGCCTCACTGGATGATGGCCATCGTGACGTCCGGCGGCGGACTGGAGGAGAAGGAGGCGAGCAGCAGGATGCATCAGGCCCTTGGTAGACCGGCTGCTGCCGGCGAGGGGGCGGGATCCGCGTTTCTTCGAAAGGGGCAGGATCGTCGCCGCGGAGGTGGGTGCCTGGCCAGGCACAACATCCACCGATCGCGATCAGTAAGACTGTGCCGTGCCGGAGACCTGGGGAAGGTGTGATGGCCAGGACCCGTCGCTTGGGCGGCGATCGGCCATGGGCCGCCTTTTACGGATCGCGATCAGGTGGATTGGTGCTTCCGCAGAGTGCCGCGCGGCCGGTATCCTCTCCTGCAAAAAATTCGGATGGCCGTCCCCTCGCCGGCAGCGACCTCAGTGCCAAGGATCTCGGTCTCCTCCACGACCTGGCCGATCCGCGTCCGGCCGTCGCGTCGCATCGTTCCCCGCACGTTCGGCTTCGGAAAAGCTTGCCTCACGGGATGATTGCCACCGCGACGTCCGGCCGCGGTCCGGAGGAGAAGCAGGCGAGCGGCAGGATGCATCAGGCCCTTGGTAGACCGGCTGCTTCCGGCGAGGGGACGGCCATCCGCGTTTTTTCGAACGGGGGCAGGATCGTCGCCGCGGAGGTGGGTGCCTGGCCAAGCACAACATCCACCGATCGCGATCGGTAAAACTGCGCCTGCGCCGGAGACCCGGATGACAGACGGGAGGGCACGTGGTTCGGCGCCCTCCCGGATGGAGGCTCTCAACCCCAGATGGGCGCTGATGCGGGTCGTCGGTTGGATCCAGCATCTCCGCGCATCGATGGAAGATGACGAGCGTCGAGCCCAGGAACCCAACTCCGCTTTCTACCGAATTCGCTAGACGTGATCAGGCCGCGGCGGGCGAGGAGGCGGGGCGGGGGCGCACGGCGGCCTCGCGGGCGGGCACGGGCGCGGGGCGGCCGAAGAGGAATCCCTGCAGCAGGTTCACCCCCAGCTCCGTCATCAGGGCCCACTCCTCCTCGCGCTCCACCCCCTCCGCCAGCACCAGCTGCCCGTTGTCGTGCCCCAGCTTGGCCAGCGAGGCGCACACGTCGCGGTGAAACGGGCTTTCCGGCGCGCGCGACACCAGCTCGCGGTCGATCTTGATCAGGTCCGGGTTCAGGTCCGCCAGCAGGGACAGTCCCGAGTATCCGCTCCCCACGTCGTCCAGGGCCACCTTGAAGCCCGTGGCGCGGTAGTAGGCCAGCAGGTTGCGCAGGTGGGCGCGCGACGTGGTCTGCTCGCTCTCCACCACCTCGAAGATGATGTGGTCCGGCTCCAGCCCGCTCTCCGCCGCCGCCCGCACCGTGGTGCGCAGGCAGAACTCCGGGCGGTAGATGGCCGTCGGCAGGAAGTTGACGAGCAGGTGCACGGGCGGCCCCAGCCCCGCGGCGCCCGCGTTGCGCAGGTGCATCTCGCGGACGTGGCGGTCCAGCATGAAGGTGAGCTGCTCCTGCCGCGCCCACTCCAGCAAGGTGGCGGGGCTCACCAGGGCGCCGTCCTCCGCCACGCCGCGCATCAGGCACTCGTAGCCCCACAGGTCCAGCGTGCCGGACCAGAAGATGGGCTGGTAGTGGGTCAGCACGCGGGCCTCGCGCAGCATGGCGGCCAGGGGCGAGCTGTCGGTGGTCACCATGTCCGCCAGCCGGCCGGCATGCAGCAGGGTGATCACCTGCGCGCCCAGCGGCTCGCCCCGCCGCACCCACGCCGCCCGCAGGTCGCCGAACCGCGCCGCGTCCAGCTCCGTGCGCAGGAAGGCGGCGACCTCGGCCACGCCGGACCACCGCGAGGGGCCGCCCACCTCCACGCGGACGGCGGCCAGCTCCGGGTGCAGCGTCCAGTCCTCGCCGGGGGTCAGGCCCGCCAGCTCCGGGTACCGGTCCAGCCCCGGCGCCAGCACGGCCAGGGTGCGGGCGTCCGTCCGGCATTCGCAATCGTGCATGGGGCGTATGATCGTGTGTCGCGCGGATGAACAGCGGAGCATCCGGTGGGAAACGAACTCGCCCGGAACACCGCGAAGGGCGTGCCGGGCGTGCTACAACAGGACGATGCAGATGCCGGGAACCTGCTACGCGGAGTGCCCGCGGCGGATCCACACGCGCACCTGCTCCAGGAAGGCACGCACGTCGATGGGCTTGGGCACCAGGTCGTCGCACCCCGCGTCCAGCACCCGCTGGCGGGCGCCTTCCATGGCGGTAATGGCCAGGATGGGGACGCCGCGCAGCCCCTCGGCCGCGCGGATCTCGCGCGTGGCCTGGAACCCGTCCACGTACGGCATCATCATGTCCATCAGGATCACGTCCGGCCGCTCGGCCAGGGCGCGCTCCACGGCCTCGCGACCGTTTCCCGCCTCCACCACGCGAAAGCCGAAGGCGTCCAGCAGGGTGCGCAGGGCGTCGCGGCTGTCCTCGTGGTCCTCGGCGATGAGTACCACGGGGGCGCGCTCCTGCGGGCCGGGCTCTGGCGGCTGCACGGTGCTCATGTGCGGAACCGGCACCCGCGTGGTGCGCGGAGGCCGTTCATCGGAGGCGGAATGCGAAAGCGCCTCGGCATGCGAGAGCGAGAGTGCGGACATTCCCGGCTTGTCGGGTGCGGAGCGGACCGCGGGCAGGATCGTATCGGTATACGCAATTCCCTCTGCCTGGCAGGGCAATTCCCATGCCCGCCAGAATGCAGTGTCCATGCGCGCTCCCGTACACTTTGCGCACTCGCGTCGCCGGGCGAAACGCGGCGGATTGGCGGGGGATGCCGGGCGCGCGTATCATCTCCCCAGCCGTACCGCCCCCCCGCCGACGAGGACACGGATGCCCCGGATGCGACTCACCCGCCGCGTGCGCTTCAGCGCCGCGCACCGCTACCACCGGCCGGACTGGAGCGACGAACGCAACCAGGCCGTCTTTGGCCCCTGCGCCAATCCGCACGGGCACGGGCACGACTACGTGCTGGAGGTGACGGTGGAGGGCGAGGTGGACGGCGAGACGGGGTTCTCGGTGGATCTCCCCGCGCTGGATGCCGTGCTCCGCGCGCAGGTGACGGAGCCGCTGGACCACCAGCACCTGAACTACGTGGTGCCGGAGTTCGCGCCGGGGGGGCTGATCCCCACGAGCGAGAACATCCTCCTCCTGCTGTGGGGCCGGCTTCACGGCGCGCTCCCCGCCGGCGCGCGCCTGGTGCGCCTGCGCCTGCACGAGAATCCGGATTTCTACGTGGACTACGCGGGGGAGTAGAAAGGTCGAGTGGGGCGGGGCGGGGCGGGGAGGACGACGGTCGAGCGGGGGCGGGGAGGACGAGGATCAGGCCGCACGGGGATTGTGCCACCCGGCGGAGATCCACCAGCGCCCCCACCGCTCGCTTAGGCTCGCACCTCCCCCAAAAAACCCTGGGGGAGGTTGAACGGCGGGTCGGGCGCCGGGTTTGCGTCGAAGAGGCGCGGTTCCGCCGGGCGCGGAGGGCCCCCTCCCCCCGGCCCCCTCCCCGCTTCGCGGGCAGGAGGGGGAGAAACCAAACTCGTGCAGGTCCCCCGCGCAGCAGCAGAGCTCCGCCATCCCCAACCCTCCCCCAGGGGTTTTTGGGGGAGGGTGGGCGAGTAATGCGAGCCCGGGTGGGGGCGCTCGGGCTCCGCCACGCATCCGGAACTCCGCTTTCGACGTGCCCCCGAACGACGACGGCCCCGCCATGTGGCGAGGCCGATGCGATGGGAGCCGTTGCAGGCTGTCCCCTGTAACCTGTCCCCTGTAACCCGCAGTTGCAGGCTATTCCCTATTCCCTATTCCCTGTCCCCTACTCCCTGCCCGCTACTCCCTGTTCCCCGCGGTCACCGCCCGGTCCGCCCCCGGCGTCCCCGACCGCACGTACGGCTCCACGCCCGGGCCGAACCAGTTGGCGCGGACGATGTGCCAGAGGGCCGCCACGCCGTCGCGCCAGCCGATCTTCTTGCCCTCGGCGTAGGTGCGGCCGTCGTAGCGCACGGGGAGCTCGTAGATGCGGGCCCGCGACTGGGCCAGCCGCGCCGTGAGCTCCGGCTCGATGCCGAAGCGGTCGGTGTGCAGGGGCAGGCGCTTCATCAGGTCCGCGCGGACCATCTTGTAGCACGTCTCCATGTCGGTGAGGTTCAGGTCCGTCATCATGTTCGACAGGAGCGTCAGCGCGCCGTTGCCCACGCGGTGCCAGAAGTACAGCACGCGGTGCGTTCCGCCGCCAAAGCGTGTGCCGAACACGGCGTCCGCGCGGCCGTCGGCGATGGGCTCCAGCAGGCGGGGGAGGTCGAAGGGGTCGTACTCCAGGTCGGCGTCCTGGATGACGATCACGTCACCGCTAGCGGCGGCGATGCCGGTGCGCACGGCGGCGCCCTTGCCCCGGTTCTTCGGATGGAGGATCAGGCGGTGGATGACG
>DATING010000469.1:0-1524 GCA_035474555.1 Longimicrobium sp.
CCGTGGCCGTGAACGCCTTGGTGGTGGACGCGATGGCGAACGACGTGCGCGCGTCCACCGGCTCCGGCCGCCCCAGCTCCCGCACGCCGAAGCCGCGCATGTACACCACGGAATCGTCCTTGACCACGGCGATGGCCATCCCCGGCACGTTCCAGTCACGCCGGGCCTGCTCGGCGTACGCGTCCAGCCCCCGCAGCGGCCCTCGCTGCGCTTCCGCGGACGTGGCGAGCAGCACGACGGCGATCGGGACGGCGGCGATCGGGACGGCGGATCGCGCGATGCGGGCGAGGGATGGGCGTGCGCGGCGGATGCGGTTCATCGCGGGGCGGCGGATGCGGGTGGGGCGGATGGAAACGGGTGATGGGACCGATTGTAGGCGCGGGAGGGGCGCGCGGCAATCGCCGGACGTCGGCGGGGGACGAGGACGCGGGTCGGATGGGTCGGATGCGGACGATCCGCTCCGTCATGGTTGACGCGGGGGCACTGCCGACAAATCTTTCTCCCATCAGCAGATGGATTCTGTTCTCGAACACCCGCAGCCGCCCCATGACCACCATCCAGCGGGGCGCGCGCTCCGCCCACGTGTACGACCGACTGCGCGAGCTCGTCGTCCGGGGGCAGCTGGCGCCCGGCGCGCGCGTGGTGGAGCAGGAGGTGGCGGAGCGGATGGGCGTGGGCCGCACCCCCGTGCGCGAGGCGCTGCAGCTGCTGGTGCAGGAGGGATACCTGGTGGGCTCGGAGGGTGGACGGCGGCAGCTTACGGTGGCGCCCCTGCGCGCGGACGACGTGGCGGAGCTGTTTCCCCTCCTGGGCGACCTGGAGGCGGCGGCCCTGCGCGGGCTGGACCGGCTGACGGACGCGGAGCGCGCGGAGATGGCGGGGACGGTGCGCGAGGCCAACCGCGCGTTCGGCGAAACGGTGGCGCAGGTGCCGGTAGACCTGGAGGGCGCCTTCACCACGCACCAGGCGTTTCACGCATCGCTCACGGCGCCGCTGGCCGGGCCGCGGCTGGCGTGGCTGCTGGGGCTCGTCCGCCCGCAGGTGGAGCGCTACGAGTGGTTCTACGGTGCGCTGCTGCAGTGGAACCTGGACGTGGCCGCGGACGAGCACGGGGCCGTGGTCCGCGCGGTGGAGGCGGGAGACGCGGAGGGTGCCGCGCAGGCCGTCCGCGTGAACTGGCTGAACGCCAGCACGCGGCTGCGCGGCGTCATCGGACGGGCGGGCGAACACGGATCGTAGTGATCCGCCTCGCTCCGGCCTTGTGCACCTCCGCCGCCCGCCGAGCGAATGAATTCGCCGCTGGAAATTCACGAAGTCCGCCTTCGCGGACTGCCCCAGCGCGGGCCAGCCCGGTGCACCGAGGCGGGGTTACGCTGTTGAAGCCCCACGCAGTTTGTGGGGCTTTCCGCAGTCGTTGCGGCGGCTTCAGCCGCTCAGGCTCGATGCCCGCCTCCCCCGGCGTTCCTCCCGCACTTCCGCACTTCCGCACTCCCGCACTCCCGCACTTTCGCACTCTCGCACTTT